>JASFMO010000231.1:0-5957 GCA_050117535.1 Gemmatimonadales bacterium
CTCACGCGCTTCTCTGGCTGCTGGTGGGCCACACTCTCGTGGGCAGGGCAGATGAGGCGTATCCGTTGGCGGAGCGGCTGGCACGTGTGGACCCGCTCACCCCGATGTCGATATGGGGCGAAGTCTTCGCGGAGGTGTGGGGAGGGCGATTCGATGTGTCCTCCGAGGAAGTGACGAAGTTTTATCGGCTGGAGCCTCAGAGCCCGGGTGCTTTGTCTAACTGCGCCTTGTTCCTGGCCTACTGCTCCCGCTACGAGGAAGCGCGCGAGTTGATTCGGGGAAACGTCCAAGCCGGCCTCGAAGACCAGTTCACGCGTATGACCCTTCTTCTCGAAGGCGCTTTGGACGGCGACAGCTCGAGATTCCCGGAAATCATCACCGAAGACTTCAGAAGAACAACGCGGCGCGATCCGCAGTTTTCGTACTTCGTGGCTGGGATTCACGCACTCGCTGGGTTGAAGCAGGAAGCTCTGGATTGGCTTTCGAACGCCGTTGACCGGGGGTTCATCAACTACCCCTTCATCGCCGAGCACGACCCGCTGCTGGAGTCGTTACGCGGCGAGCCGCGGTTCAAAGAAATACTGACCCTGGTGAAGCAAAAACGGGAGAACTTTGACGCGTGAGTATATCGGTCCGGAGCTGATATGACTCGTCTGCGGCGGCTGCTGGAGGAACTGAAGCGGCGGCGCGTCTTCCGCGTGGCCGTCGTGTACGCCGCCGCCGCCTTCGTGACCTGGCAGGTCGCCGAGATCGCCGTACCTGGCCTGAACCTGCCCAACATGGTTCTCACGACCGTTATTCTGCTGACGGTCCTTGGGTTTCCCGTGGCTGTAGCCCTCGCCTGGGCGTTCGACATTACGGCGGAGGGAGTGAGGCGCACGCAGTCGGAATCCGCGAGCGAGCAACCGGCCGTGACATCTGCGGAGATCCCAGCGGAGCGAAAATCGATCGTCGTGCTGCCGTTCGACAACATGAGTCCCGATCCCGCGGACGCTTACCTGAGCGACGGGCTGACGGAGGAGATTATCACTGGGCTCTCCTGTTGCGGACCCCTGCGCGTAATCTCTAGAAACTCGGCTCGGGCACTCAAGGGCACACAAAAGGACACGCGCACCATCGCGCGAGAGCTGGACGTCGGGTACGTGCTCGAGGGCAGCGTGCGGAAAGCGGGAAACGATCTCCGCATCACCGCCCAATTGATCGACGGTGTAACCGACGAACACCTCTGGTCGGAGCGGTACAGCGGCACGCTCGATGACGTATTCGATATGCAGGAGCGGCTCTCGTGTTCGATCGTCGATGCGCTGATGCTGAAGCTCAGCCCGGAAGAACAGCGCCGGCTGACGGAGCGGCCAATCGATGACGCGCGGGCGTACGAGTGTTACTTGCGAGCGCAGCAAGCAGTTTGGCTGTCCACGAAAGAAGCTTTGGACCATGCCCGACAGCATTTGCAGAACGGTCTGGAGATCATCGGAGAGAACGCGGTGCTGTTGGCGGGGATGGGGTACGTGTACTCGCAATACGCCAACATCGGCCTGGAGCACGAGGAGTACATCGATAGGGCCGAGGAATACGCAAGGGCCGCGTTGGCCTTGGATTCCGAGTCCGCGGAAGCCCACCTCGTCCTTGGCTTCACGAACCAGGCGTTTCGAGGCGACCAAAGGAAAGCCTTCTACCACCTGAAGCGTGCGCTCGTCAGGAATCCCGATGATCCCCACACGCTTCTCTGGTTGGTGGTCGGCCATACCCTCGTAGGGAAGGTGAGGCAAGCCAGACCGTTGTGGGATCGGCTGCGGCGGGTGGACCCGCTCAATCCGTTTCTCAGTTGGCCAGCTTTCCTCGACGTGATGGAGGGGCAACTCGATCTTCCGAACGAGTACCTGATGGCCTTCTTTCGCATGGAGCGTCAGAGCCCTGCCGCTCTCTTCTTCACCGCCATGTGGCTAGCGTACAGCGGGCAGTTCGAGGAAGCGCGCGGTCTGGTGGAAGAAAACGTGGGGACGCATTCGGACAATGCGCTGACTGCAGGGAGCCTGTTGGTCAAGTTCGCCGTGGAAGGCGACAAGGACAGGATCCGCGACCTGGTGGCAGGAGATTTCGTGCGCACGGTACGCAGAGACCCCCAGTGGTCTTATTTCGTGGCTGGACTGCACGCACTCGCAGGGTTCGAGAAGGAAGCTCTCGATTGGCTGTCGAACGCCGTTGACCGGGGGTTCATCAACTACCCCTTCATCGCCGAGCACGACCCGCTGCTGGAGTCGATACGCGGCGAGCCACGGTTCCAGGAGATACTGACGAAGGCGAAGCGAGAGTGGGAGAATTTCGACGTATGAGCCGATCTGTCGGCGTCGCATGAGCTCGCTGTTCCAGCGCCTGAGGGAACGAAAGATCGTCCAGTGGGCGTTGGCGTACCTCGCCGCCGCGTTCATCGTTTTCCAGTCGGTCGAGGTGATGGCGGAGCCCTGGGGCATCGGACCGGGACTCCAGCGGGCCATTCACGTCCTGCTGTTGGTCGGTCTGCTCGTCGTGCTCGTCCTCGCTTGGTACCACGGCGAGCAGGGGAGGCAGCGGGCGAGCGGAGCGGAGCTGTTGATGATTGCGGCGCTGCTGGCGATCGCCGGTATCCTACTCACCATCGTGAGGCCGAAAGAGGAGGCCGCGACGGCGTCAGGATCCTCGCCGGCGGTCGCGAGTGATAGGCCGGCCATCGCGGTCCTTCCGTTCGACAACTTCAGCCCGAATCCCGACGATGCCTACTTCGCCGACGGGATGCACGAACAGATCACGTCGCAGCTTTCCCGGGTCTCGGCGATCCGCGTTATCTCGCGGACTTCGGTGATGCCGTACCGGGAGGAGCGAGAGCCGGTTCGCGTCATCGGAGTGGAGCTGGGCGTCAACTATGTGCTGGAAGGTAGCGCACGAAAGGCCGAAGACCGGGTTCGGCTGACGGTGCAACTGATCGATGCAGGGCGCGACGAGCACGTCTGGGCAGAGGAATACGATCGCGACCTGACGGCCGCACACCTCTTCGAGATACAGAGTGAGATCGCCGAAAGAGTCGCGTCCGCCCTCGAGGTCCAGCTCACGGCATCCGAGCGCGAGCGGATCGAGCGGCACCCGACCGAGAGCCTCGCCGCCTACGACCTCTATCTGCTTGGCCGCTACTACTGGAACCAACTGAATGCGGAGGGACTCGAGCGCGCCGTCGAGTACTTCGAGAAAGCGCTGGACCTCGATCCCGATTTCGCACTGGCGTACAGCGGTCTCGCCGACACCTACATGATTCAGACGCAGGGCTGGGGCCTTGCGCCCAGGGACGTATTCCCCAAGGCGCGCGAGGCGGCGGAACGGGCGCTGGAGTTGGACCCGACACTTGCCGAGGCATACACGTCATTGGGAGGTGTCCGACTATTCTACGATTGGGATTTCGAGGCCGCCGAGGCCGCCTTCCGGCGGGCGATCGAGCTCAATCCGAACTACGCTCCAGCGCCGCACTGGCTGGGAATCTCGCTTTATTCTCGGGCTCGCTTCGCGGAGGCGAGTCAGGCGGTCCAGCGGGCTCTCGCGCTGGATCCGCAGTCACCCTACATCAGGATGAACGCAGGATACCTCCTGTACGTCTCTCGGCAGTACGACCGGGCGCTAGAGGTGTACAACGATGCCATACGCGCCGACTCTAATGCGATAGTGCGTGCACTTCGGGGCGGCGTCTACGTGCAGCTTGAAAGGTTCGAAGAGGGCATAGCGGATCTCGAGTTCGTTTCAGAGCTGCTTGGAGAGCGAAACCTGATCCCCGCCGCCTACCTGGGCTTCGCCTACGCACGTGCCGGTAGAAGAGGCGATGCGGAACGCGTAATACGTGAGCTGGAGGAGTTGTCAGCCAAACGGTTCGTCAACCCTGACTACATCGCGATCGTGTATATGGGCCTCGGCGAGAGCGACAAGGCGATCGAATGGTTGCGACTCGCCACCGAGGCGCGGACCGATTGGCCGCTCTTCTTTCCGGTGGACCCGGTCATTGAGTCATTGCAGTCGGATTCACGGTACAAAGAGCTGCTCCGAAGTATCGGTCTATCGGAGCTCATCGAGTGAAAGAGTAGACTGGACCGGACAGGTTTGCTCAGCAGGAGGGTCTGATGATGAGGCGCGCTGCGATCGTCGTGACCGTGAGCTTGCTGGCGGGTGCCGTAGCCACGCAGGCTCAGAAAGCAAAGCCGGGCCCCGAGCACGAGGCGCTCGGGTTCTGGATCGGCGAGTGGAAGATCGAGGCGGAGGCGAAGCCCAACCCTCTGTTCCCCGAAGGTCCGTACAACGCCACGATGACGGCCGAATGGTTCGAGGGCGGTTTCCAGGTTCTCTGCCGCTACGATTGGACGGGGGCGATGGGACCGTACGCCGAGCTCAATGTCCTGGGCTACGATCAATTGAAGGGCGAGTACTTCAACTACGCGATTGACGGCTTGGGCGGCAACATGGTCTTCAGCGGTCCAGCCGAGGACAATGTCTTCACCTATCTGAGCGAGTTCGAGGCCGAAGGAACACACATCGCCTTCCGCTGGACGGTGACCGACGTATCGCCCGGCGTGATCACGTGGACCAGCGAGGTGTCGATCGATGGCGGTGAGTGGATCTTAGCCGGCCAGGCCAGGGGAACGCGGCAGTAGCGAGCGGCAACAGAGCGCGTGAGCGACATGGATCTCGGAGCGTTCTTATCAGAGCTGAAACGCCGGCGCGTTTACCGTGTGGCCGTCGTGTACGCCGCGGTCGCCTTCGTGATCTGGCAGGCGGCGGAGATCGCGGTTCCCGGCCTCAACCTCCCGGGCTGGGTGCTCACGCTAGTCATCCTGCTCACCGCCCTGGGCTTCCCAGTTGCCGTCGTGTTGGCCTGGGCGTTCGATGTCACCTCGGAAGGTGTGAAACGCACCGCAGCGGAAAGCGCAGAGCCCGTCACCCGGAGCGAAGTCCAGCCGGTCGTTGACGGAGGCGAGGCCGAGGCACGCAAGGCGATCGCGGTGCTCCCCTTCGCCGACATGAGCCCCGAGGGCGACCAGGAGTACTTCAGCGACGGGATGTCGGAAGAGCTGATCGACGCGCTCACCAAGCTCCCCGGCCTTCGCGTCATCGCCCGCACGTCATCTTTTCAGTTCAAAGGAGAGCGGCGCGACATCCGCGAGGTCGGTCGAGCCCTGGGCGTGACGCACGTTGTGGAAGGGAGCGTCCGCAAGTCGGGGGATCGATTGCGCATCACCGCCCAACTGATCGACACGACCGAGGGCTACCACCTGTGGTCGGAGCGTTACGACCGAGACCTCGGCGATGTCTTCGAAATCCAAGATGAGATCGCTCGTAGCGTCGCCCGCGAGTTGAAGATGAGGCTTGCCGATCCGACGGCAGCCCTCGAGCGGCCGCGCACGGAAAGCCTGGATGCCTATGACCAGTACCTGCGAGCACGGGTCTGCTTTGCGGAACTAGTTCCCGAGTCTTGGACCCATCGGGCGATAGAGCTGTTCAAGCGGGCCATCGAGCTGGACCCGACGTATGCGCCCGCCCACGCCGGGCTGGCTGCGGCGTATGATCAGCTCAGTAGGTTTGCCGGGCCGGAGGCGAAAGGAGCGCTCGCGAAGGCCAGGGAGGCGGCGCGCAGAGCGCTCGATTTGGATTCTACGCTCTCCGAGCCGTACACGATTCTGGGCATCATCGCGATGACCTACGATTGGGACCCTGAGGCGGCGCGTCGGCAATTCGAGCGAGCTATACAGGTGAACCCGAACGAGGCCCGAGCCCACGCTTGGTACGCCATATACCTCCTCTATAACGAGAAACAGTTCGACGAGGCTCTCGAGAGGGCCCGGCGCGCCGCGGAGCTCGATCCCCTCGACTGGACGCCGCGGACCTTCCCCTGGTGGGTGCTATGGGTCCAGCGCGAGTACGAGAGCTATCTGCGGGAAGCTCTGGAG
>JASFMO010000232.1:0-5890 GCA_050117535.1 Gemmatimonadales bacterium
CTTACATCAACATGGCGACCAGCTACAGCATGCTAGGCAAACACGAGGAAGCGCTGCCTCGTTATCTCAAAGCGTTCGAGCTTCAGACGGACTGGATCGTCAACGACAACCTTAACCACGAGTTCGGCTTCAACTACGTGGGCATGGGGGACCTGGACGCCGCCGAGCAGACATTCCAGCGGATGTTGTCGGAATCCCAGAGACAGCAAGCTCGAGGCCATCGCTCGCTAGCGCTGCTCAGGACGTTATCGGGCAAGCACGCCGACGCCATCCAACACCTCGAGCGTGCCATCCTGCTGAATCAGATGCTCGGGGCACCGTTGAGCGAGTATCGCGATCGGCTGTACCTGTACGCGGCATATCGGGCGAAAGGCGCTCCGGAAGAGGCCAGAGAGGAGTTGGACGTTGCCCTACAGCTAGCCGATTCAGTGCAGGTCACGCCTGACTGGCTGAAGATCCTGGCCAAACAGTTGGCGAGAGACGGATCGGTGGAAGAGGCCGTGGAGATGCGTGAACTGGCCGCGACGCGAGAAGACTCGAACAACCGACACGACAGAGCTGCCCTCAGTTTGATCGCGGGCGAGATCCTCCTGGCGCGCGGCGAATTTGACGAGGCAATTCGTCAACTCGAGATCGCCTCCGCGCTGTTCCCGAGATCGAACTACTACCTCGAGTCCGTCGCCTATGCCTATCTGGCCAAGGGCGACCTTGATGCGGCAAAGCGCAGGTACGAGGAGTTGATCACGCGACGCGACCTGGCCGCTGAAGAACAGGAATACTGGATCCTGGCCCACTACCGGCTGGGACAGATCTACGCCGAGCAGGGAGACACAGCGCGCGCGGCGGACTACTATCGGCGCTTTCTGGATATCTGGGCTGAGGGCGATGACGATCTGGTAGCGCTGAAGGACGCGCGCAATTGGGTTCAGGGCCTGCGGGGGCCCGGGTAACCTGACCCCCGTCTTTCTCGCCCGATTATCTCGGCGCTCTCACGCTGCGCAAGCTTATGCTAGCCTTTGGACTCGGAACCCAGATAGCGACTCGGCCTCTTCTCTCATGGCGGGCGCGAGCGACGCGGACATACCTACTCGCCGGAGCCTCGATCGTTGCCGGGCTCAGCGGCTGCCGCCCGGACGCATCGGTGACCGCGTACGAGCGGACGGTGGCCATCCCGACGTACAGGGTCGGCGCACCGGATCCCAACCCCCGGTTCTACGCAGGTCGGGCCTATCAGGGAGCCCAGGGGCGCGTCTACCCGTACCCGATGCTCGACCAACTGACGGATGAACGGGTCGAGACGCCGTATACCGTGCTTTTCCTTGAAAACGAATACATCAAGGTCGGCGTGCTGCCAGAGATCGGCGGACGCGTCTTCGAGGCGAACGACAAGACGAACGCGTACGACTTCTTGTACCGCCAGCACGTGATCAAGCCGGCACTGATCGGCATGCTGGGCGCGTGGATTTCGGGCGGGATCGAATGGAATTTCCCGCACCATCACCGGTCCCGTGCCTTCATGCCGATGGATTACTTGCTGACCGATGGCCCGGATGGTGCCGAGACGATCTCGCTCTCGGAATTGGACCTTCGACATCGGCTGCGCTTTGCGGTCGGGATCACTGTGTATCCTGGCAAGTCCTATTTCGAGGCGACCGTCAAGTTGTACAACGGTACGCCGTTCGTACGTTCTGTTCTCTATTGGGCCAACCCCGCGGTGCATGCGGGTCCCGCGTATCAGATCATCTTCCCGCCAGCCACGGAGTACGCCGCCTATCATGGCAAGAGCGAGTTCGCCGACTGGCCTATCGCACAGGCCTCGTACCGCGGCATCGACTACGAAGGAGTAGACCTGAGCTGGTGGAAGAACCACCCATCGCCGATCTCATTCTTCGCCTGGAACTACCGGGACGATTTCCTGGCTGGCTACGATCACGAGAAGAATGCAGGTGTCGTTTACGTCGCTGATCGCCACGTCGCCCCAGGCAAGAAGTTCTGGGAATGGGGACCGGGTCCCCAAGGCCGAATGTGGGACCAAGTCTTGACCGACGAGGATGGCCCCTACATCGAGCTCATGGCAGGGGCCTTCTCCGACAATCAGCCGGACTACAGTTGGCTCCAGCCCTACGAGAGCAAGCGGGTCAGACAATACTGGTATCCGATTCGCGGCATCGGGGGAGTGAAGAACGCGACCCTCGAAGGCGCGGTCAACCTGGACGTCGAAGACGACGGCACCGTCACTCTGGGCTTCCACTCGACGGCACGACACAAAGGGGCGAAGATCCAGTTCGCCATGGCGGACTCTCTGCTTCTCGAGGCGACGATCGACATCGAGCCGGCGAAGCCGTATGTCACGCAGGTGGCATTGCCGGTAGCGGCCGATCGGTCGGCTCTCCGCGCATCGCTGCTCACTGCCGAAGGGCGTAAGCTGGTCAGCTACCAGCACCGCGAGCCTGACGGCGCCGCGAGACCCGATGTCGTCGAGCCGCCGCGTGCGCCCTCCGATATCAGCACCGTTGAGGAAGTGTACCTGGCCGCCCAACGCTTAGAGCAGTTTCATAACCCGGCGATCGACGCGTCCGACTACTACGAGGAGGCGCTACGACGCGATCCCGGGCACTCACGGTCGAACATCGCACTCGGGATTCGGAGCCTCGAGCGGGGACTGTTCCAGGAGGCCGAGGAGCGGTTCCTCACCGCTCTCGAGCGCCTCACAAGGAATCACACGAGCCCAAGAGACGGCGAAGCCTACTACTACCTCGGCGTGACCAAGCAGCTCCAAAAGGAATACGACGCGGCGTACGACGCCCTCTACCGGGCTACCTGGAGTCACGCCTTCCAATCAGCGGCTTACTACCGCCTCGCCCAGATCGACTGCGTGCGAGGTGACCTCGATACGGCGCTGGAACATCTCGACCGTTCGATCGAGACCGATGTGCGAAACCGCAACGCGCTCGTTCTCAGGGCAGCCGTCCTGCGTCACCTCGGTCGCGACGAGGACGCGGTCACTCGAGCACTCGCTGCCCTCGCCGAAGATCCCCTCGACGTGTGGGCGCTCCACGAGCTGTACCAAGCCCACGATGCTGCGGGTGCGAGCCGCGAGGCCGAGCTTGCCGAGGAGCGACTCGTCGCCCGGCGTCTCGCGAAGTTCCGGTTGCGCGAGCAGGCGAAGCCGTGGCACGAGGCACAGCCGTGGCTCGAAGCGCAGCCTTTCCTCGAGAGCGCCGTGGAGTACGGTGCGGCCGGGTTGTGGAACGATGCGATCGACATCCTCTCGGTCCTCACAGACGGGCGGCGCGGCACCACCGTGACGACGTACCCGATGGTTTACTACTTCGTCGGGCACTTCTTCGCTCGGCTAGGCAGCGGTGAAGCGGCGGGCGCAATGTTCGACCAAGCGTCTATGCTACCCGCGGAATATTGCTTTCCGCTTCGACTCGAGGCGATCGACGCTCTGCGTACCGCTCTTCGACATGACCCGGGCGATGCCTTGGCGCGATATTGTCTCGGGAACCTGCTGTACGAGCCGCAGCCCAAGGCCGCGGTTGTTGAGTGGGAATTGGCCCGCTCTCTCGAGACGAAGATCCCGACGGTCTACCGCAATCTCGCTCGCGCCTACGTGCAACTCGAGCAGGCCATACCGGAAGCGATCGCGGTCATGGAGAGGGCCTTAGAGCTCGATGGCGAGGACCCGAGGCTTCTGTACGAGCTCGACCTGTTGTACGAAGCAGGAGGCGTCTCGGCGGCCGAGCGTCTAGCGGTGCTCGAGCGGAATCACCAGACGATCGCTGGTCACAACGACGCGCTATCGCGCGAGGTGGTGCTGCTCACCCAGCTCGGCCGCTACGACGATGCAATCGAGCTCATGCGGACGCATCACTTCCGTAGGTGGGAAGGCCTGGGCAATATCCACACAACATACGTTGATGCTCATCTCTTGCGGGCAGCCGAGCGCGCCCGAGCCGGGCGGCTGCGGGAGGCTATCGACGACTACGAAGCCGCACTCGAGTACCCGGCCAACCTCGAGGTGGCCGAACCCTACCACGGGGGTCGAGCGTGCGAGGTCTATTACCTGATGGGCGCGACGTATGACGCCGCCGGCGACACGGGTCTCGCGCGCGAATTCTACCAGAAGGCAACGAGCGCAAACCGTAGTCCCGCCCGGTCGGCGCTCGACTATTACCAGGGAATGGCGCTGCGCGAACTTGATCGGCACGAGGAAGCGCAGCAGTTGTTCGACGGGCTCATCCGTCACGCCCGGGACCGGTTGCAATCGCTACAGGGTAGCTCGTCGCTCGAGTTCTTCACGAAGTTCGGCAGGCGGCGATCGCCGAAGGCGCAACAGGCAAACGCCTACCACCTGCTGGGATTGGGATACCTGGGGAAGGGCGACAGGGCAGGCGCACGCGCCGCGTTCTCTCGCGCGTTGGACGGAGATCCCAGTCACGCGTGGGCACGGATCCGACTGGAGGATGCGGAATAGCCCACGTAGGCCTGCCTGCCTGCGCGGTATGTTGCGGCGATGCGCACCTATCCTTGCGGCCGGGTCGACCTCTCCCGCCATATGGGTGCATTAAGCCCACAATCTCGCGGAGGGACGCGCTCGGTTGTTCCGGAAGCCACTAGCCCCTATGATCCCGTAGCCCACGATGAGCGAGAACACACACGACCTATCGCGGTTGCGCATCGACCGTGACCGTCCGCCGCCCAGCGTCAGTCGCGCGCTGCGCTGGAGCGCCTCTATCGCGGTCGCATCGATCCTGGTCATCGTCGTCGTCTTCCTCGCGCTCCGCGGCCGCGGCGGTCAAACCGTGGAGGTGGCACTGGCCGAGGTGGTCGGCGGTGGGACCAGCCTTTCCACGGGAGTGACCGCGAACGGTTACGTCGTCGCCCGCACCAAGGCCTCGGTCTCCTCCAAGATCACCGGTCGCCTCGAGTTCGTCGGTGTGGATGAGGGCGATGAGGTCCCGGCCGGCCAGGTGATCGCCCGGCTGGAGGCGGCGGACTATGCGGCGGCTCTCGCGCAACGGGAGGCGGACCTGGCCACGGCTCGGGCAGGCTTGGCCGAGTCGGAGGCGGAGCGCGATCAACTCGTGCGCGACGTGGCGCGGGCGGAGGACCTGCTGGCGCGGGGATTGATCTCGGATCAAGAGACGGAGCAGATCGAAGCGCAGCTGAGATCGGCCGAGGCGCGGGTCGCGCGCTACCGAGCGACGGTCGCGGCGTCCGAGGCCGCCATGGGTGTAGCGCGGGCTAACCTGGAGAACACGCGGATCCGGGCGCCCTTCAGCGGAACGATCCTGCGCAAAGACGCCGAGGTCGGCGAGGTGGTCGCGCCCGTCGCTACCGGCAGCGGGCTGACGCGCGGCGCCGTGGTCACGATGGCCGACTTCGAGACGCTGGAGGTCGAGGTCGACGTCAACGAGTCGTACATCGCGCGCGTCCGGCACGGGCAGCCGGCGACGATCACGCTGGACGCCTATCCCGATATCGACTACCCGGCGCGCGTGCGCCAGATCGTGCCGACGGCCGATCGACAGCGTGCGACGGTGCTGGTGAAGGTGAGTTTTGTCGAGCGCGACGAGCGCATCTTTCCGGAGATGGCGGCGACGGTCGAGTTCCTCGCAGTCGAAGGTGGCTCGCCCGAAGCCTCGGCTCCGTCCCGCATCTTCGTTCCTGCTGACGCGGTACACGACGAGGCGGGACTTCAGGTCGTCTGGATCGTGCGCGGCGACCGCGTCGAGCGGCGCGAGGTGGACGCGGGGCCGGTGACGGGCGAACGCCGCGAGGTGCGTCGAGGACTCGCCGGCGGCGAACAGGTAGTCGTCGCGGGCGCCGCGGGCCTGGAGGATGGCGCCCGCGTGACGGTAGCTCCCAGGCGATAGGAGTCACG
>JASFMO010000233.1:0-5884 GCA_050117535.1 Gemmatimonadales bacterium
AGTCGAGCATTCGGCAAACGCTCTGCAAATCCAGATCCGTGAACCGATCGGACGCGGACCGACTGACCATCTGCGCCACGCGCGCAGCAAACGACTCGTAAAACTTGAGGACGACGTTGCCAACGAAACCATCGCACACAATAACGTCGTGCGCACCCGTTATGATATCGCGACCCTCGACATTGCCCAGGAAGTTCAGCCCGCTGCTCTGCAACAGCCGGTACGTCCCGAGCGTCAACTCGTCACCCTTCCCCGGCTCGCCGCCAATGTTCAGCAACCCGATCCGGGGACTCTCGCGCTTCTCCAGGTCCTGAACGTAGATATGGCCGAGATGCGCGAACTGCTCCAGTTGCTGCGGCCGACAATCCACGTTGGCACCCGCGTCCAGCATCAACGTCGGGTGCGTGTCCACCGTCGGAAGCAAGGCCCCCACCGCCGGTCGATCCATACCCGGAAGCGAGCCCAAGATCATCATCGAGGCTGCTACGATCGCGCCCGTCGACCCCGCCGATACGAACGCATCCGCCTCGCCACTCTTCTGCAGCTCTATTCCGCGCACAATGGAACTGTCAGCTTTACGCCGAACCGACTCCACCGGCGGATCGCCCATCCGGATCACTTCCCGCGCGGGAATGATCTCGCACCTGTCATCCGGAACATTGTGGCCCCGGAGCTCGTGTCGAATCGCCTCCGGGTCGCCGACGAACAACAGGTCAAACTCGGCATTCAGGTGCTGCAGAGCCTGGACACCCCCGCGGACCGGAACCGCCGGCGCGTTGTCACCTCCCATGGCATCGAGCGCTATTCGCATTCCGCAGCTACCCGCGTCCTTGAGCGACCGCAACCGCTCCGGCGAGAGCAGACCCCTTCGTCACGCCGTTGCTGCGCTCGTCCCCATCGATCGCTTTGTTCTCTACTTTTAGCGACAGGCTTGAAACGCAACCATGCCAGAATACACAACGAGCACGTCACCCCATTCTGCTCGGGTGACGCGCCCCAATCACCCAATAGGGGCCGAGGAACGCGTCCTCCTAGTCGATCACCAGCAACAACCGTGTACTGGAGCCCTCATCCGAGGTCCGAAACTGCAGGGGCGCCCGCCATCCTCTGCTGATCAGAACTCAGTCTCGACTTGAACGACTTCCGCGTCTCGGTAGTAGCCGCAGTTCTGGCAGACCCGGTGAGACAGCTTGGGGTCTCCACAGCGAGGACAGGCCTGACTGCCCACCACCTTGGCCTTGTAGTGAGAGCGGCGCTTTCGCTTTCGTGCCTTCGATGTTCGTCGTTTTGGTACAGCCATACTCGGTTTCCAGCTAGCGTCTAGTCCTTGCGCTGCGACTTCTGTAGCGGCGCCCAACGCGGGTCCAGCTCCGCTTCCGCACAGTCGCACTCGCTCTCGTTCAAGTTGGTTCCACAGCTCGGGCACAAACCGCGGCACCCCTCACCGCACAGCGGGTAGTCCGGCATCGCCAACAGCAAGCGCTCTCGCACGACGGGGCGCAGATCGAGCTCGTCAGCTCCCAGCTCGAGCGCATACAGCGCCATATCCTCGTCGACCGCGCTCGCCTCCGGGTCGAAGAACACCGCTAACTCGTCCGCGACCTCGACCTCCAGTGGCTCGAGACACCGTCGGCATTGGGTCTGGATACGACCCAAAAACGAACCTCGAACCCACACGCCGCGGGTCGAGGATCCTTCGGCTGTCGCTCGGACCGCCAGATCAGTGGCTAGCTTGACCCCGCCAGCCTCCCAAACGGGATCGTCGGCAGAGATCGCGCCCTTGACCTCCGCCGGCGCCTGCTCGAGACGCCGCAAATCAAGTATCAACACGGCGCCAATAGTCTATTGGAGGGTACCAGTCCTGTCAACGCGGCAGCGCCCCGGCCATCGTCGGCTAGCCGCCGCCCAACAACTCCCGCGCGGAAAAGAAGAACGACAGTTCCACACGGGCGCTCTCATCCGAATCCGACGCGTGGATCGCGTTGCGCTCTTTGTTCTCGGCGTAGAGGGCTCGAACGGTGCCCGGCTCGGCTTCGGCTGGATCCGTGGCACCGATCACCTTTCTGAGGTGCGCCACGGCCTCGTCGCGCTCCAACGCCAGCGCCAGAATCGGCCCCGACGTCATGAACGCCTTCAGGCTCTCATAGAAGAACCGTTCACGGTGCACGGCGTAGAACGCGCCCGCTTGCTCGGCATCGAGTCGCGCGAACTTCGCCGCCCGAACCGTGAACCCCTCGTCCTCGAGCATCGCCAGTACACGGCCGATGCTACCGGCCGACACGGCGTCTGGTTTGATTATTGCAAGTGTATGTGTCACTGTTGTTTATACGTTGCGTGTTCAAGTAGTTTCTCGACAAGGTCGCTCCGCGACAGCATGCCGACCAGCTTCCCTTCACCGACCACCGGGAACTGCGCCCCGCCCTCGGCCAACACACCGCCCAAGACGTCCGAGATCAACTGATCCTCGGAGAGGCACATGACGCTGCGTTGCATCACGTCGCGCACCTCCACGTCGTTGAGCGGGGTCTCGTCGGTGGCATTGCCCTGTCCCAGAATCTGTGGCAGAAAACGCTGCAACACCTCCATGTCCGTCACCATACCTAACACTTCTCCGCTGTCGCCCACTACGGGGATACCGCGGCGCCGGTGACGAACCATGAGGTGAAGCACTTCCGAAAGCAGGGCCTCGGGCGACACGCTGTGCACTTCGCGTGACATGAGATCCTGCACGGTCAGTTCTGGCCGGATCAGCAGGTCCTGGGCTCGAGTGACCGCCAGGAACTCCTCGGCTGACCCGGCGGCCGCGAGCGCCTCCGCAACGTCCGGGCGTCTCAACAGACGGCTCAAGCCCGCCAGGGTTTTCAGGTAGTAACGTGCCGCAGATCGGGGAGAGACGACCAGAACGAGAAACCGGGCCTCGGGCGTCTTCTCCGGGGCGAACGAGAACGGAGCTGCGGACGTACCGATGGCGATGGCGAGCTCGTTCGCCAAGTCGCTTCGATAGTGAGCCAGCAGGGTCTGGGTGCCCAGAGTCGGGAGGTCACCGCGCTCGACCTCGGCCTGAACCAGCTCGTCGATCGCCCGACGGTCACTGATCACTCCGGCGGCGTCTAACCGATCGAGCAGGCGCGCGACAGCTTCTTCGTAGCTCTTCGCCTTTAGACCTACGACGATTCGATCGGAACGCAACAGCCTGGAGATCGAAACCGAGCTATCCATTCAGCGCTTTCGAAATCAAACCCGGCATGTCAACGGGCCGCTCGGCTACTTCGACTCCGTTTTCGCGGAACGTGGAGATCTTCTCTTCCGCCGTGCCCGACGACCCGGAGATAATAGCGCCAGCGTGCCCCATACGCCGTCCCGGCGGCGCGGTCTGGCCCGCCACGAACCCGACAACCGGCTTGCTGAGGTTCTCCTTAATGTAGCGGGCGGCGTTCTGCTCGTCAGTACCGCCGATCTCGCCGATCAAAACGATGGCTTCGGTCTGCGGGTCGTTTTCGAACGCATCCAGGCAATCGATGAAGTTGGTGCCGATGACAGGGTCTCCACCGATACCGATGCAACTCGACTGGCCCAGTCCCTGCCGCGTCAGGGCCCAGACGACTTCGTACGTGAGTGTTCCGGAGCGGCTGACGACGCCGACAGGCCCTGGCGCCACGATCTGCCCCGGGATGATCCCCAGCTTCGTCTGACCTGGCGAGATCATCCCGGGACAGTTCGGCCCGATCAGGCGAGCGCCCTTGTCCGCCACATAGCGCGTCGCTCGCAGCATATCAAGAACCGGGATGCCCTCCGATATGCATACGATCAGCTTGATCCCGGAGTCCGCCGCCTCGCAGACGGCGTCGGCGGCGAAGGCGGCCGGAACATAGATGACGCTGGCCGTGGCACCGGCTGCGACAGCTTCCTCGACCGTATCGAAAATCGGGACCCGATCCGCGAACTTCTGGCCTCCCTTCCCGGGAGTCACCCCGGCCACGATGTTCGTTCCGTAGTCCAGCATCTGTCGAGCGTGGAAAGAACCGTCCCGGCCCGTGATCCCCTGGACCACTACCCTGGTATTACTATCTGCGAATATCGACATCGAAATCGTGCTCCGTACCTAGTTCTGAGCCAGCTCGACCGCCTTCTGAACGGCCTCATCCATGTCGGTCATGGCGCTGAATCCCGCACCCTCCAGGATCTGCACCGCCTCGGCCTCGTTGGTGCCAGTCAACCGAATCGTGATCGGTACCGCCAGTTCGATCGCCCGGGTCGCTTCGACGATGCCGTTCGCCACATCGTCGCACCGGGTGATGCCCCCGAAGATATTGAACAGGATCGACTTGACCTCCGGATCGGAGGTGATGATGCGCAGCGCCGTGATGACCTTCTCCGGGCTGGACGATCCCCCAATGTCAAGGAAGTTGGCAGGCTCGCCGCCATAGTACTTCACGAGATCCATGGTCGCCATCGCCAAACCCGCTCCGTTCACGCAACAGCCCACGTTCCCGTCGAGCTTGATATAGGTCAAGCCTTGAGAGCGCGCCTCGACCTCTTCCGCCGCCTCGCTCTCGACATCGCGCAATTCCGCAATCGCTTTACGCCGGAAAAGCTCGTTGTCGTCGATGTTCATCTTCGCGTCGATCGCTTTGAGCTCTCCTCTGCTGGTCGTGATCAGCGGATTGATCTCGATCAGCGACGCGCCCGCCCCAATCATCGCCGAGTACAGCTTCTGAATGATGGCCGCCGCCTGCCGGGCGCGTGCCGCGTCCCCCCCATAGAGCTTGTAACCGAGGCGCGAGGCCTGGTGCGGTAGCAGACCGTACCTCGGGTCGACGCTCTCCTTGAAGATGAGCTCGGGGGTCTTGGCCGCTACTTCTTCGATATCGATCCCGCCTTCCGGCGAGACCATCAAGACAACCGCACCCGAAGAGCGGTCCACGATGGCACCAACGTAGGCTTCGTGCTCGATCTCCTCCGCGGGTGTGACCAGCACCTTCCTCACCGGTAGCCCCTTGATCTCCAGCTGGAGGATCGCCTCGGCGGCCTCTCTGGCCTCCTCGGGGGTCGATGCGAGTTTGACGCCGCCGGCCTTACCTCGCCCACCGGCATGAACCTGTGCCTTGACCACCACCCGCGCTCCGATCTCGGCGGCGATTCTCTCCGCTTCCTCCGGCGTGGTCGCTACCTCTCCCGGTGGCACCGGGATTCCGTGCTCTCGAAAGACTTCCTTTGCCTGGTACTCGTGAATGTTCATGTCATCACTTTCTCGTGATCTCGGTTCCCGCCTTGCCCTGCAATGCGGCTAAGCCCTCGTCCAGTTTGGCGATCAACACCTGTTTGCCGCCGCCCCTCAGGAACGCAACTGCCGCTTCGACTTTCGGCCGCATGCTGCCCTTCCCCAGCTGCGTCGTGCCCAGCAGCTTTTCGGCTTCCCGTAAAGACAGATGCCTGATCTCCTCAGCACGCTCCGTGCCGTAGTCCTGGTAGACCGCGTCGACGTCGGTCAGAATCAAGAGCGTACTCGCACCGATTTCGCAGCCCAGCACGGCGGCAGCCAGGTCCTTGTCGACAACCGCATCGACTCCTTCCAGTCCCAAAGTGGGGTGCCTGTACACGGGCACGCCGCCACCCCCCGCCGCGATCACGATGACCCCTCGGTACACGAGCCGCCGAATCGTGTTCGACTCCACGGTCAGCAGCGGTCGTGGACTTGGTACGACACGCCGCAGCGTGCCTCTGGCGTCTTGCTTGACGACCCAGCCCAACCCGCGCAGCCGCTCGGCCTGCCCGGCGTGCAACGCCCGTCCGATGTACTTCGTCGGCTCCTGCATCTCGGGGCCGTCGGGATCGACGACGACCTGCGTGATCTGCGTCACCACTAGACGGTGGACGCCGGCTC
>JASFMO010000234.1:0-5820 GCA_050117535.1 Gemmatimonadales bacterium
ACCGCTCACATCGTGCCCGGCGTGTTCGATCCGCAGGAAGTAGGGCGGAACATCACCCGCCGGCTTGCCGAAGACATAAGGCTCCAGCGCGTGATGCGCGACCAGGGTGACTTTCACTTCCTCAACCGCTACGCCCAGTCGCGCCGCCGCCAGCAGTCGGACTTTGGGAACGATCTCGTCCAGGTTGCCGACGCCGCACGTGGGCGCCAGGTCGAGCTTCCCCAGGATCGCGTTTACCACGTCGGGGAAGGGTGCCGTCAGTACGTGACCCCCGTAGCCCACATCGCGCAGCGCCTCCATCAACTTCAGGCTCAATGTCAGGTGGACCGGCAGCCAAACGCCGAACCCGGCGCTCGCAATCCGTTTCGCCTGTGGCTCGGGCAGCAGATCGGGCAGCCACCAGGTCATCAGCGACGCTGTCGAGAGGATGAGGTCGGGAAGCTCCAGCCGAATCCTCTCGGCGACGGCCTCGGCTTGCAGGAGGTCGAGCGGGACAAAATCGATCTCGGGGTGAAGGCCCTGCGCCATTGCGCCGATCCGGGCCAGGTTACAGCGCCGGATTCCACGCTCGGCATTCTGGTCCGCCGCGACGATGCGGCCGGGCCATTCTTCTCGGGCGAGCAGCTCGAGTATCACGCCGCCCAGGTCGCCGACTCCGATGAGCATGACGGTGGGTTTCATAGTCGTCCCTCAGCGACGAAACCTGCGGTGCGGCGGGCCGGGCCGTCAACCGTGTCGTGCCGGTGGATGAGGGCGACTTGTGGGGCTCGGGCGCCGGGATAGATTCTCGGCTTCTGCGGTTAGACGTGCTCGCGACCCCAACCATTGGAGTGAGAGCGATGATCCTGACGCGCCGTGACATGATCAAGCTGAGCGCCAGCGCCGGTGCGGCGCTGACCCTCGGCCGCCTTCCGGCCTTTGCGCAAGACATCACGGCCATACGCAAGCGACCGATCCCATCCACTGGCGAACTGATCCCGGTGGTCGGTTTGGGAACGGCGAGGACCTTCAATGTCGGCACGTCGGAGGAGGAGCGAGCGCCGCTGCGTGAGGTGCTGAAGGCTTTCGTCGACATGGGCGGAACCCTGCTGGACACGGCCGAGGGCTACGGGAACTCGGAGGCGGTGTCCGGTGATCTGGCGCAGGATTTGGGCGTGAACGACACGCTGTTCATGGCCACGAAGGTCGGTGCGGAAGGTGAAGAGGCGGGCATCGCAGAGATGGAGAAGTCGATGCGCCTGCTGCATCGAGATACCATCGATCTGATGCAGGTGCACAACCTCCGAGACTGGCAGACCCAACTGGCCACGCTGCGCGACTGGAAGGCGGCAGGCAAGCTCCGTTACATCGGTATCACCACGTCGCGGAGTAGTCAGTACGACGAGTTCGCCGCCGTGATGGAGAAGGAGGACCTCGACTTCATCCAGGTGAACTACTCGCTAGCACAACGGCAGGCGGCAGAGCGCATCCTGCCGCTGGCGGCGGACCGGGGTATGGCGGTGCTGGTCAACCTGCCGTACGGGCGCGGCCGGCTGTTTCAGGCTGTGGGAGGCCGCGAGCTGCCAGAGTGGGCGGCGGAGTTCGACGCGGAGACATGGGGTCAGTTCTTCCTCAAGTGGATCATCGGTCACCCGGCGGTGACGTGTCCGATCCCGGCCACGACCAAGGCGCACCACGCGCGCGACAACATGGGCGCGGCGTACGGGCGTCTACCGGACGACGCGATGCGGAGGCGGATGGTTGAGTTCTTCGACGAACTATAGCTTGGGCGGGGTTCGAATATCCAATATCGAATATCGAGCAGGGAATCTCGAAGGGAATGCCGAATGTCGAAGTGGCGACACATTTCGTTAATCGACATTCGGTGTTCGATATTCGATATTCAACGGGCGCTGGCGCGCCTTCGGTTCCAGAACAAGTACGCGGGCACTCCTGTCGCCAGAATCACAACGCCCAGGCCTGAACGCACCGGGTTCGTCCACAACACGCTGGCCACGATCCAGACCGCGACCAGCACGAAAAGCGCCGGCAGAATAGGGTAGCCCGGCGTGGCGTAGGTCCCCTCCGGACGGTTCTCCAGCGGGTATCGCTTTCGGAAGACGAACAGGCTGGCGGCGGCGAGCCCGAAGAAGATCCAATCGGCGAAGACGACGTAGTCGACCAACTGCGCGTATCCGCCGGTCAGCAGCAGGAGGATCGCCCAGCCGGTTTGGATGACGATGGCCAGCGACGGGGTCTGGTACTTGGGGTGCAACCGGGCGACGCTGGGGAAGAACAGGCCATCCGCTGCCATGGCGTAGTACACCCGCGTCGGCGCCAGCATGGTCAGATCGAGGAACCCGAACGTCGAGATGGCGATGGTCAGCGCGATCAATCGGTCGCCGGCGTCTCCCAACAGGGCGTTCACCGTGTCCGCCGCCGGGGTCAGCGTGTTCGCCAGCGCTGCATGGCCGATCGCCTTCAGGTAGACGAAGTTCACCAGCACGTAGACGATCACCACCACCGTGGTGCCGGCGATTACCGCCAGCGGCAGCGTACGCTTCGGATTGCGGATCTCCTCCGCCACGTAGTTCAGGTTCTGCCAGCCGCCGTAAGAGAACATGATCGCGATCAGAGCGGCGCCGAATGCGACCAACAAGGGCGGAGAGTCCGGGCGCGCGACCTCGGCGGCCGCGTCGCCCGCGCCGGGCATGACCAGACCGGCTGCGATGAGCAGCACCAACGCCGCCGTCTTCAATATCACGAACACGTTGAGCAGCCGGCTGCCCGGCTTGACGCCTAAATAGTTGACGGCCGCGACGATGGCGATGGCGAGCATCGCGAGCGGCGTTGCGGCAGCGCCCGTTCGGCCCACGAAGCGGAGCGCGTACTCGGCGAAAGTGATGGCCACTGCGGCGATAGCGCCGCACTCGATCATCAGCAGCAACGCCCAGCCATAGAGGAACCCGGCGAACGGGTGGTAGGCGTCGCGCAGGTAGGCGTAGTGGCCGCCCGCCTGGGGGAAGAGCGAACCCAACTCGGCGAAGGCGAAAGCTCCGGCCATGGCGATGGCACCGCCCGCAATCCAGGCGGTCAGCACCAGGAAACTCGAGTCGAGCCGCTGCGCCACAATGTAGGGGTTGATGAAGATTCCGGCGCCGATGATGGCGCCGATGACCAGCATCGTGGCGTCGAACGGTCCCAGCGCGCGACGAAAGCTCAAGTCGACCTCCCGAGCTGCGGTCTACGAGCGAGCTTGGCCCCGGTTATAGCACGTCCGCTGGCGTTGCACCATACCGCTGTCACAGCAGCGGTCGTTCGATCGTTCTTTGAATGGACTTTTCAGCGCATCGTACGACTGAAGATTCCCGGGGGCGCCGCAATTCCGAGGGAGGAGCTATGACGAGCTGCGAGCGTATCGCAACGGCGCTGGCCATCGCGCTACTAGCCATGTTCGCCTTTGTCGGCTGCAGTGAAGACGAGCCGACCGAGCCCGCCGAGGGTTCGGGCCTGGACTTCACCTACGGCGGCGATCGAAGCGGCAGCTACACCAGTGAGGGCGTGCCGAGCATAGGATCGGGGGGGCTCCCCGAGGTGGACTCGTGGGCCATCGCGCGTCCCGACTCGCTGGGCGGCATGGTGATCGCCGCCTTCGAGCCGGGCGGTGAGACCACCGGTGATCTGTTCATCCTGCAGCTGCATCCGATCGGGACCGGCGAGTTCACGCCCTGCAACATCAATGCAGGCGAGGGTTGCCACGGCCGGTTAATCATCGGCGTCGACATCGAGGACTTCACCGTCGTCGAAGAGTGGTTCGAGATCGCTTCCGGCAGCGTGACGTTGACCGAGGCGAGCAGCACGCGCGTGCGCGGGACCTTCTCGATCACGCTGGAGAACCTGGACCAGACCCAGACGATCACGGTGACCGATGGTGTGATCGACGTGCCGTTCTCCAACGACCCGCAACTCAGTCACGGGCTCTCGTGCCTGGCGCGCAACTTGAGGGACGGCACCAACGAGCCTTGCTGAGGGTCAGCGAGGATGGCGGCGGGCGTAGCACGCGAGCCCGCCGCCATCTCCACTCGCTCTACTCAGTGCGCAGCGCCTGCAACGGATCGATGCGCGTCGCGCGCCGCGCTGGCAGGTAGGCGGCCAGTGCCGCGATAACCAGCAACAGCATCGGCACCGCGACGAAAGTGACGGGGTCCATGGTCGAGATGCCGAACACCAGGCTGTCGAGAAAGCGTGACAGACCCAACGCGGCCGGAATGCCCAGCCCGATACCGGCCAGCGCCAGAATCACACCTTGCCGCACGACCGTCGCCGCGACCAACGACCGCTGCGCGCCCAGCGCGATTCGCACCCCGATCTCGCGGGTTCGCTGGGCCACGGCGTACGACAGCACGCCGTACACTCCCACCATTCCGAGGACTATGGCCAGCGCGGCGAAGATGCCCAGAAGGACCATCGCGAAGCGCCGCCGCGCGTTCAGCTCGCCGTACAGGTCAGTCAGTGGCGTGATACGGCCCAGAGCCAGCGTCCCGTCCAATTCCCAGATCGCGTCGCGTACCGCCGGCGCCAGCGACTGCGGGTCGCCCTCCGTTCGGACGATCAAAGCCATCCAGTTCATCCACGCCCGCCCTTTCTGCGCGTACGGGATGTACATCGCCGGCTCGGCGGGTCGGTCGACGCTACTGTGCCGCGTATCGGCGACGACGCCCACGATCTCGAGCCATGGGCCTTGCTGACCCTCGAAGCTGATACGCTCGCCGACTGGGTCCTCGCTCAGCCAATGCCGGTGGGCCAGAGCCTCGTTGATCACGACCACGGCTGGCGCCTCCGGTCCGTCCGCTTCACTGAAGCCGCGTCCCGTTCGCAATGGGATCCCCAGCGTGCGGAGGTAGTCCGGCGTGACGGCGCTCAGCGGCACCGGATCCTCGCGTTCCTTGGGACCGGGACGCGGCCGGCCCTCGATGGCGAAGCTGAAGGTGACGCCCATCCCCATAGCCGGCGCGTCGCTGGTCCCCGCCGCCGCGCGGACGCCGGGCACGGCCTCGATCCGCTCGAGGGAGCGCCGGAAGAAATCGACGTGCTGTGGCGTATCGGAATAGCGGGCAGAGGGAAGCGTGACGTACGTCACCAGTACGTTATCGAGGTCGAAGCCGTAGTCGACCCGCTCGATCTGTAGGAAGCTGCGCAGGAGAAGCCCCGCACCGATCACCAACACCACTGACAAGGCGACCTCGGCTATGAGCAACCCCGAGCGGAGGCGCGCCTGGCGCAGACCGCCGCCTCGCTCGGTTCCGGCCCGGAGCGTGCCAGCCAGATCCGACGCCGTGGCGCGGAGCGCGGGCACTAGGCCGAAAAGCAGCGTCGCCAGTAGCGTTACCGAGGCGGCGAAGATGAACACCGCTGGCTCGATCCGGGTCATCTCCAAGAGCGGGATGTCGTCGGGTGCCAGGGCGATGAAGGTGTCGAGGCCGACCGCCGTCAGAGCGAAGCCCAGTCCACCGCCCAGCGCGGCGATCAGCAGTGCCTCCGTCAGGAACTGCCGGACCAGTCGCCCGCGGCCGGCCCCGAGCGCGCCCCGCACCGCCACTTCGCGCTCGCGGGTCATCGCGCGGGCCAGCAGCAGGTTCGCCAGATTCGCGCAGGCGAGCAGTAGAACGAGGGCGACGACGCCCAGCAGCACCATCAAGAGTGGACGCACGCCGCTGACCAAGTCGGCTCGATACGGCTGTACGTTGACGCCCCAACCGTGCATGTGTTGCGGATACTCCTCGGCCAGGCGGGCCGCGATGGCGTCCAATTCCGCCTGGGCACGCTCAACCGAGACGCCAT
>JASFMO010000235.1:0-5820 GCA_050117535.1 Gemmatimonadales bacterium
GGCTCAGGAGCTTTCGTCCAGCGGTGACACGCTGGGCGCGCTGCAGGCGTATCGAAATGCGTACGCCATCTATGATCGTGAACCGCACCCGGCCTTCCAGTTCGCCAGCCACTGTGTGACCCAGGCCCAACTGGTCGAGAGCGACTCGCTCCGGCAAGTGTACTTGGAAGAAGCCATCTGGGGCTTTCGGGAAGCCGCCGCGGCAACCCGGCGATCCGACACCTTGACCGAAGAGGAACGCCGCGATTTCGCAGGAAGCGCGACGGCGAATGTGGCACAGATTCTGGCGTACCAAGACCGGCTGCTCGAGGCAGCGGAAGTCTACCAGCGCTACTTGGCGGAATACCCCGACGACGCCCAAGCACGTTCGAGGCTCGCCTCGTTCCTGGCGATGCGAATCAGTGAGATCCAAAGCAGCTTAGAACATACAGAAGATCCGGCGGAGCAAGAGACCCTTCGCGCCCGCATCGACTCGCTCGGAAGACGGGCTTCGAGCCAGTATTCGGCGCTACTGGCGATGGAGGGAGTCGACCTGGAAGCCGACGAGTACCACGACATGGGCATCGGCCTGTACCAGCTCGAGCAGTGGGAGGACGCGGCCCTGGCGTTCCGGAAGGCTTTGGAGCAGCAGCCTTACCGGCCAGAGTCGCTCGAATTGCTCGCCCATGCTCTCTACGCGGCGGAGCGCTACGACACGGTGGTGCCGGTGGCGGAACTGCTGGTGGAGCGCTATCCGCACGACATCGGCAGCCTCGCTCTCCTGGCCAATGCCTACAGGGAGATGGAGCGGACCGAGAAAGCCCTCGTGGTGTTCGAGCGCCGTGAAGCGCTGCCGTTGGGGATCACGGAGCTCGATCTACAGGGAGGAGCGGCGATCGGTTGGGTCGAGAATCTCAAGCTGGAGCCCGGAACGCCCATCGAGATCGAGTTCACCTTCTACGATGACGCTGGGAACATCATCGGCAGCGGCAGACTTTCCATCGCTGCGCCGGCGGAGAGCGATCGCACTCCCTTCCGCGTGACGCCGGAGGCGCCCGCCGCCGAGGCCTCGGGCATCACCTACCGGGTGGTTCAGCCCACGTAGGCTCGATCCCAACTCGGGCGAGCCCAAGAAGCCGCCACCCGTCTGTGCACAGAGTGCTACAGGGGCGCGCGATCAGTCCCTATCGCAACAGGACGCTGGAAAACTTCAGATCCTTCTCTACCTGCCATTCGATGATCGCGCCGGCCTGGATGGGAATCGGATCCGTGCTGAACGACTCGCGGGATCCGATCGGGTCAGCCAGGAGCTGCAGCTCGTACGCTCCCCCCAGTTCGCCTGTAGTAACCTGAAAGACTCGCGAGGCCATGCTCGGCACTACGCCGATCTTCTGGCGCTGACCATCTCGCAGGAGGAAGACGCGCACGTCCAGGAGATTGTGATTGGCGACATACAGCGTCATTCCCGCGTCGGCGGCCGGAGCCGGAGCCGATTCGTCCGACGAGCGCGATTTCGCGCACGCGCTCAACCAGGGCCCACCCATCACGAGGGCCGCCCAGACGACCAACAGTTTAGCTCGGCTACTCACCTTCGGCCCCTCGATCTCCGCGCCTGCGACGCACGGACAAATGACTTCCAACCCTTCCCATCCTACAACTCTACTATTCCGTCTCGATCGGGCAAGCTAGCCCTTCCGGACCCGCCGCCCTCACGCCAACGGAACGCTGACGAATACGATCGGGTTCCCGCTCCGACCGGCTCGCTCCACTCCAGTCGAGATCGCTCCGGCTATGGCGTTGACGGAGGTCTTAAGGGGGGTCGACACGCCCGGCCCGAATGTCTACGCTGTAGTACGGCGGGATTCGCCGCCAGCGACCCGGAGGATTCAGCCGTGACCCCATCAAACACCCTGACCGTCGTAGCCGCGATGATAGCGGTGGCAGGCTTCGGCGGCTGCTCGGGCCGAAAGAGCGCCGAGGCCGAACCCCAACCACAGGCTGAGGTCACCCTCGAGGTGGAGAACCAGAACTTCAACGACGCGCGGATCTACCTCGTGCTGTACGGCGAACGTACCCGTTTGGGGCAGGTGCCCGGCCACAGCACCCGGACCTTCTCTTTCGCGCTGCCGCCGGACGACGTCCGCATCGAGGTCAGCTTCATCGGCGGGGGCGGCTTCGTCACGGAGCCCATGCCCGTGATGCCGGGCGACCCGCTCGTGCTCCAGATCCAGCCGGACGCCCACCGAAGGCGCTCCGGGACCTGATCGAAGGGTCGTTCACGTGAGCTTCCGCGCCTCGGTCGCTGCCGTCGTCGGCATCCTCATCGTGGTGGGCGCCGCCCACCTGATGCTGGCGCCCAACGTCGCCGATCTCGACAGCTTCTATCACCTCGGGCACGCCGCACACTACGCCGCGACCACTCCCTTCGACACGGCGTTCCCCTGGGCGCGGTTCTCGGCGATCCGGGATCTCGGTGCCGATCTCTGGTGGGGCTTCCACCTGCTCCTGCTTCCATTCACCGGCTTCACCGATCTGGTTGACGGGATCCGCGTTGCCGGCGTCGTGCTGAGCGTCTCGCTGCTGGGCGCGGTGCTGTGGATCTGCCGACGTCACCGCCTCGTCGATCCCTGGCTGTGGCCCATCCTCTTTTTCGTGGCCGTACCCAGCGTGCTGTATCGCTACGTGATGGTGCGACCCCACGTGGTGTCGCTCCTGGCCACGCTACTCCTGCTGTCGTTCCTCGCCCGGGGCCGCTGGTGGCAGGTGCTCCTGGCCTCGGCCGTCATCACCTGGTCCCACCTGAGTCTCTTCTGGCTGGCACCGACCGTGGTCTTGGCCTTCCTGGCTGGGCGGGCTCTGGATCGCTGGCTCGTCGCCGCGTCGCCGCCGTCCGGGGATGAGAAGGCACTCCCGGCGGGCCTCGCCGTCGGCAGCGTCGTCGCCGGCACGGCCGTCGGTTGGCTCTTCCGCCCACACCCCATCGCCGCCGCGCGTCTGGCGGACATTCAGGTGCTTCGCCTCTTCCGCGAGCAGGCCGCCGATCTTCCCCTGGCGTTCGCTCAAGAACTGCGCCCCCTCCCGTTGGCGGCGTTCGGTTGGACCGCGTGGTTTCTTCTGCCCTTGTGGGCCGGAGCCATCGTGATCCTCGCCTGGAGCCTTGCTCGAAAGCGCCGAGCCCTGAGCGAGATCCCGGCGCCCGAGCGAACCCTGCTTTGGGGCAGTACCGTCCTCTCGGCGGCTTTTCTCGGCTTGACCATGGCCGCGGCGGGCCGCGCCCTGGTCGAGTGGGCAGCCTTCGGGATCGTAAGTGTTTCCTTTGTAGCGACTTACCTCCTTGGCGAGCCGGTGTTGCGGAGAACAACGGTGAGAGTCCTGGCGCTGATCACGCTGCTGGTCACGCCGTGGATCTTCCACGAGCACCGGGTAAACGTGCGACTCAACGCCGTCGCGCCGGACCATCTGCAAGAGGCGGCGACCTGGCTGGCTGACCACAGCCAGCCGGGCGACGTGGTCTTCCATGCCCACTGGGACAACTTCGGCCCGCTGTTCGCCCGAAATCGCGTGAACCACTACCTGGGCGGCATGGATCCCATCTTCCAGTACGTTCACGACCGCGGGCTCTACTGGAGGTACGCCTACCTGTCGACGGACCTGGCCACGGAGTGGACGTGTGACGCCTACCCCTGCCGAGAGGGAGGCGCCGTCGACACCTACGCCTCCCTGGTGGGCGACTTCGACGCCCGCTGGGTGCTCGTCGAATCCGAGCGGAATCCCAAGCTGTTCTTCTACTTTCTGAACGATGCCCGGTATGATATGGGTCTGCTGACCGAGAACGCGGCCGTCTTCGAGGTGCTACGCCCCAGTGCCGCGAGCACGCCGGATGTAGCGGCCGCGGCCGGGACGTACCGGGCCACGACTTTCACCATGGAGGAAGCCGGGGTCGTGACCGATTGGCTGGCGCGCGGCGCCTCCATCGATCTCACGCTCTACGCCGATGGAACCGCCGCCGGCCGATTGTTTGTCCCGGGCGGCGGTAGGGCTGGCTCCGATTTTGATGAAGACCTGACGGGCAGCTGGAGCTTGACCGGAGCGACGCTCGAGCTCGACCACGCCGCGGAGACCTTTCTGCGGGAGATGCAACTCGGCGTCGCCGGTTCACGGCTGACCGGCGCCGAGACGTTTGGCAGCGTTACAGTAGGCGTCGTTCTGTCGAAGTCGCGGCCTCTCCGCTAGACCGCCGGGAACCGTCAACCTGGTCAACAGTATTTAGACTAGTGCTTGACAGGTCCCGCCTTGGCGTCCTATGCTTGAAAAAATATTGTAGGCTAGGCCGCCCCAGGCACCGGGGCAGCACGTTATGTCATCCGTTCCCGGCGGAGCCGCAGGGGGCTTTCGCACGGGTTGCAGATGGTTTGTGCATGCACCTTTGAAATGCGCGCTAAGCCTGCAACGCTGCTGCCGCTACACGTCCCGCTTGCGGAGTGCGGACGAGCCAATCGTTGCGCGCTCGCGGTCCTGCTTGCGCTCGCGATCTGGCCAATCGGAATCCCATCCCAGCCGGCCTTCGCCCAACAGGTATCCCCGAGACGTTCGGCCGGTTCCGACGCGAAGTGCGAGGTGATCACTCAAGCAGAGGTGCAGCGCATCGCCGCCGGCGGCAATCTCATCGACGTCCTTCGCAGCCGCTTCCCGGGGCTACAGGTCAATCCCAGCGGTTGGACGTCGCGGTCGTCCTCCTCATTCGGGCTACGTGGCCGCAATAGCGTGGTTGGCTCCAACGAGCCGCTGATCTTCCTGGATGGGATGCGGCTTCCCCAACCTGGGGGACTCAGCCAGTTGGAGCTCATCGAGCCTCTGCACGTCCAGCGCATGGAGATTCTGCCCGGCCCCGCCACGACGACCTTCTACGGCACCGGTGCCAGCAACGGAGTTGTCTTGGTATACACCCAGGGGGGGAGCAACGCCCTACGCAGCGACCCTAGGGGAGGTTGTCTCCCCTAGCGTAAAGGGAGCGGAGCCCGCGCACTCGCTCGCCGCGCGCCTGGCGCCGATTCCCAGAAACCAGGAGAGAGCCTATGTACGAGAGAGTTACGTTCAGGCTCGCGCGATGGTCTCGCATCGGCGTGCTACCGGCAGCGATCGCTCTCGGCTTCCTGGTGACCTTACCCGCGTCAGTCGGGGCCCAAGAGCAGGAGCCCGGACGGATCGTTGGCACGGTCACCAGCGCGGTCACCGGCGGTGCGCTGGCAGCGGCTCAGGTGTTCATCGTGGACACGCGGATGGGGACGCTGACGCGCGAGAACGGTGAGTACGCCCTGATCAACGTGCCACCGGGAACGTACCGGGTCCGCGCCGTGCTGATCGGTTGGGGCACCGTGACGGAGGACGTCGAGGTGCCGGCCGGCGGCTCGGTCACAGTGAACTTCGAGCTCCGGCAGATGCCCATCGAAATGGAGGCGATCGTCGTGACCGGCACCCCGGGTGAGGCCCGGCGGCGCGAGATCGGGCACGACATCTCCCAAATCTCGCTGGCGGACGTCGAGAATACCCTGCCCTCGAACGTCCACGACGTGCTGCAGGGCCGTGCTACCGGCTCGCTTGTCATGTCTACCTCGGGGCAGGTGGGCGCCGGCTCCAAGATTCGCCTGCGTGGCGTCAACTCGTTCGCCATGGGGAATCAGCCGCTCGTCTACGTGGACGGCGTCCGTATCTATGGCACCGGCCGAGCGGCACCCGACGAAGCGAATCAGGGGACGTCCGGGCTCGACGACATCAACCCGAACGACATCGAGCGGGTGGAAGTCGTCAAAGGGCCGGCGGCCAGCACGCTGTATGGCACCG
>JASFMO010000236.1:0-5796 GCA_050117535.1 Gemmatimonadales bacterium
GAATGGCTTGACGAAGCTCTCGTCGAGCTCCAGCGCCGCGGCGACCTCTGCGGATACGCGCTCGCCCTCCGGGAGCAACGCCACGATCGTGGCACTGGGCAGGCGCTCCAGCACCTGCGACTTGACGGCCCTCGTCGCCTGATCGCGGACCGCACCCGTCACGACCAGAGCGGCCTGCGTGACATCAGCGACTCCAAGCGCCGAGCGAACGTCGTGCGCGTCGGTGACGAACGTGACATCGTCGACCGGTTCGAACGCCGCTTGCAGTTTCCCTGCTGCCTCGAGATCGGCCGTGGTGATTAGTATCGTCGCCATCGCGTCTTGACGAACCCGCTAGCCAGGTCCGTTCCACCTCCCCAAAGAAGTCAGGAGTGTTCCGTGCGACCACCCAGCAAGTCGACCGCGTGGGGCACGATGACTTCGAGGACCTCCAGGCCCTCGCGTACCGCGCTTTCGCTGCCCGGCAAGTTCACGATCAGCGAGCGGCCGCGTATGCCCGCGAGCCCGCGGCTGAGCACTGCGTACGGCGTGCTGCGCCGCCCCACGGCGCGCAGAGCCTCGGCGATGCCGGGCGCCGCGCGCTCGATGACCGGAGCCGTCGCTTCCGGCGTCACATCCCTCGGCCCGAATCCCGTGCCGCCGAGAGTGACGATCAGATCGGCGGCTTGATCATCCGCCCAGCTCGTGACTCGCGCTGCGATCGTCTCGGCGGCGTCGGGTACCACATCGTGTGCCGCCAGAGTCCAGCCGAGGCGCATCACCCACTCTCGCGCCGCCTGCCCGGAGGTATCGTCTCGCGCCCCAGCGTAGACGCCGTCGCTGACCGTGAGCAGCGCGACCCGCATCACCGCTTGATCGAGCCGCCTTTGTAGAACGGCATGCGGGTGACCACGGCGGGAATCGCGCGATCCCGGATGACGACCTCGATCTCCGTGCCCGGTATGCTGCGCTCGCTCGGCAGGTAGCACGTCCCGATCCCCTGACCTAGGCTCGGCCCCACCGTGCCGCTGCGAACCGTTCCCGCCGACCGCCCGCCGCAGCGTACCTCATGGCCCGGCCGCGGGAACCCGCGTTCGGTCAGCGTGAAACCGCTGAGCTTGCGCTCCATGCCCTTCTCTTTCTGAGCCGACAGAGCACCCCGCCCGACAAAGTCGCCCTTGTCCAGCTTGACGGTCCAACCCAGTCCGGCTTCCAGCGGTGTCGTACTCTCATCAATGTCGTTGCCGTACAGAGCGTAGCCCATCTCTAGCCGAAGCGTATCGCGGGCACCCAAACCCACCGGCTTGACCCCTTCGCCGCCCGAACGCAGCACGGCAACCCACAACGTCGCCGCCACCTCCGGCGCGCAGTAAAGCTCGAATCCGTCTTCTCCCGTGTACCCGGTTCGGCTGATCACGCACGACCGACCGTCGACTTGGCCCTCGACGAAACGGTAGTATCCGATAGCCGACAGGTCTTCGTCGGTCAACTCGCTGAGGATGGCTTCACTCTTCGGGCCCTGTAGGGCCAGAAGCGCAACTTCATCGCTCTCGTTGCGCATTTCGACTTCAGAAGCGCTGCCGTGAGCCGCGAGCAGGCTCTGAATCCACTCCCAGTCCTTCACAATGTTCGCCGCATTGACGACGAGGCGGAAACGATCCTCAAACCGGTAGATCAGGAGGTCATCGACGATACCGCCGTCCTCCTTGCACATCACAGAATACAGCGCCTGGCCGATGGCGAGCCGCGAAACATCATTCGCCACGACTCGATTGACGAACGCCTCCGCACCGGCGCCCCTCACGTCGAACTCGCCCATATGAGAGACATCGAACAGGCCCGCGCTCTCCCGCACCGCCCCGTGCTCCTTGGCCACGCCATCCGGATACTGCACGGGCATCTCGTAGCCCGCGAAAGGGATCAACTTGCCGCCAAGTTTGACGTGCTCCTCATACAGGGGCGTACGCTTCAAATTCTCAGCCATTGGTTCCCTCACCCATCAGTCGAACGAGTAGAGCTTTCTGAGCGTGAAGCCGATTCTCCGCCTCATCCCAGACCCGGCTCCACGCTCCGTCGATCACACCGCCCGTCACCTCTTCGCCGCGATGGGCCGGCAGGCAATGGAGGAAGATCGCCGCCGGACTCGCGCGCTCCATCAGCGCTTCGGTCACCGAGAATCCCTCGAACGCGGCACGCCTGGACTCCGCCTCTTCTTCCTGACCCATCGAGGCCCACACATCCGTCGAGACGACTCGCGCTCCCCCCACCGCCTCGGCCGGGTCGCGCACCAACGCTACCGGTGCTGCCTCGCGGGCGGCGGCCAAGATTTCGCGGTCCGGGTCATAGCCCTCGGGACATGCGAGTTTGAGGGGGAATCCGTAGATCCGTGCGGCATTCAGCCACGAGTTCGCCATATTGTTTCCGTCGCCGATCCAGGCCACCTCGAGCGCCGAAATATCAGGTCCGAACTCCTCTCTCGCCGTCATCAGGTCGGCCAACAGCTGACACGGATGCAACAGGTCGGTCAGGCCGTTGATGATCGGGATCGCCGCGTTCGCGGCCAGTTCCTCGACGTCCGCGTGGGCGAAGGTGCGAATCATGATCCCGTCGACGTAGCGCGACAGAACGCGCGCCGTGTCGGCTATCGTCTCGCCGCGACCGAGCTGGAGATCCTGGCTCGAGAGAAACAGGGCGTGTCCCCCCAACTGGTAGGCGCCCACCTCAAACGAGACCCGCGTCCGCGTCGATCGCTTCGCGAAGAGCATGGCCAGCGTCTTGCCCGCCAGCGGCGCCCCCCGAGCCTCGCCGGACTTGAGACGGGCGGCGAGGTCGAAGACACCATCCAGTTCCTCGCGGTCGAAGTCTGTCAGGGCCAAGAAGTCCCGCTTAGCAGAAGCCAACGGTTGTCTCCTCGCAGGTAGAGGTTCGTATCGGGGCCGACTGCCAATTTAGCAGATATCCGGGGGCGTGCTAGACGGGATGCGGGGAAGGCGGCTCGGGCGTCATTCGCCCGTTGAGGTACGGACTGGCGTAAGGTCGCTAAAGGATGTAGCGGCGCAGGTCCTCGTCCTTGACGACGCGAGCGAGGCGCTGGCGGACCAGATCCGCGTCGATGACGATCTTCTCGGTCTCGAGCTCGGGGAGCTCGAACATGACGTCCTCGAGCAGCGTCGTCAGCACCGTATGGAGTCGTCGCGCGCCGATATTCTCCATCTTGTCATTCGCCTCGGCAGCGATGTGCGCGATTTCGGCTACACCGCTATCGTCGAACTCCAGCAGCGAGCCTTCGGTCTCGATCAGGGCCCGGTACTGAGTCAGGAGAGCGTTTTTCGGCTCTACCAGGATTCTGACAAAGTCCTTCTCGCTGAGGGGTGACAGCTCGACCCGAATGGGAAACCGACCTTGCAGTTCGGGGATCAAGTCAGCCGGCTTCGCGGCATGGAAGGCGCCCGCCGCGATGAACAAGATATGATCCGTCCGAACCATGCCGTACTTCGTCTGCACGCTTGACCCTTCGACGATCGGTAACAGGTCGCGCTGCACTCCACCGCGCGAGACATCGGGGCCGCCCGCGACGCCGCGCTCTAGCGCGATCTTGTCGATCTCATCGAGGAAGACGATCCCCATCTGTTCGACGCGGTCCAACGCCTCGTTCACGACATCGTCCATGTCGATCAGTTTATCCAGTTCATCGGCCAGCAAGACGCGTCGTGCTTCGGAAACCGTCACACTCCGACGTTTGCTGCGCTTCGGCAACATATCCTGAAGCATCTCGGTCACGTTGTAGTCCATGCCTTCCATGCCGGGGAACTCCACGGCAGGAAACGCAGACTGGGTCACCTCGATCTCGATCTCCTTGGTCTCGAGCTTGCCATCTTTCAACAAGGCGCGGAGCTTCTCGCGGGTTCGCTTGCGCCGTTCTTTCAGCTGCTCCTTCTCTTCCTCCGACATCTCCTCTCGGTGGTCGATTGCCTCGCCGCGTGGCGAGACGACGAATCCGGCAGCGGGCGTCTGGGAATCGGAAGTAGGGAGCAACATGTCGAGTAGACGCTCTTCGACTCTGTCCTCGGCAACTTCCTGCACGTCGTCCTCGCGCTCGGTGCGCACCATATTGACGGCGATATCGACCAGATCGCGGACCATCGACTCGACATCCCGACCGACATAGCCGACCTCGGTGAACTTCGACGCCTCGACCTTCACGAAGGGCGCCCCGGCCAAACGAGCCAGCCGTCGCGCAATCTCGGTCTTACCTACGCCGGTGGGACCGATCATGATGATGTTATTGGGTACGATCTCGTCGCGGAGATCTTCGTGCACCTGCTGACGTCGCCAACGATTGCGGAGCGCGATCGCGACGGCCTTCTTGGCTGTGTCTTGCGAGACGACGTACTTATCCAGTTCGGCCACGATCTGACGCGGCGTCAATTCATCCTGCAGCAGATACCGGCTCCCGCGTTGCTCTTCGGTCGGGTACTCGACGGTTCCAGCGGATTCTAGTTCACTCATCGTTTTTGCGATTCTAGCTCGAGTACGACAATCTCGGTGTTGGAGTAGATGCAGATTTCCCCGGCGATTTCCAGGCTACGCTTCACGATCTCCGGCGCACTCATGTTCGAGTGAAGGCGCAGCGCGCGTGCCGCCGCCAGCGCTATCGGCCCCCCGCTCCCGATGGCAACGATACCATCGTCCGGCTGGATGACCTCGCCGCTTCCGGAAAGCAGGAACGAGTCTTTCTCATCAACGACCGCCAGCAGTGCCTCGAGGCGCCGCAGCACTCGGTCACTTCGCCAATCCTTCGCCAACTCGACCGCGGCTCTCGGAAGGTTGCCTGGAAAACGATCGAGCTTCTCCTCGAACTTCTCGAAGAGCGTCAAGGCATCGGCAACCGACCCGGCGAACCCGGCCAGCACGGAACCCTCTTTCAGTGAGCGAACCTTGTGCGCTTGGGTCTTGACCACGGTATCGCCCACCGTTACCTGACCGTCCCCGCCCAGCGCCACGCGCTCTTCATGACGAACGGCCAGAATCGTTGTGCCACGCATTCTCATGTCGCTCATAGATTCTCTCTAGCTTCTCGGATGTGCCACCCGGTAGACCCGCTTCAGTCGCTCGCGCGAGGTGTGAGCGTACATCTGGGTCGTCGACAAGGATGAATGACCGAGGAGCTCCTTGATGGCCATCAGGTCAGCGCCTTCATCGAGCAGATGCGTCGCAAACGAGTGACGCACCGAGTGAGTACTCAAACCGCTCTCTTCCGCCGCCAGGCTGATGAAACGAGTCACCAGACGCTGAATCTGCCGGCGCGACAACCGGTTCCCGCCCTCCGACACGAACAGCGGGTCACCCGGGGCTGTGATTCCAAAGCGACGTTCGCGCTCTCGATCGTAAGCGCTCAATGCCCGCAGGGCCACTCGTCCTACCGGCACAATCCTCTCTTTGCGTCCCTTGCCTCGAACCCTCAACCGGCACGATCCCGAGTCGAGATCCGCCGCGTTCAACGAGTGGACCTCGGACAGCCGCAAACCCGCGGAATAGAGCAGCTCGATGAGCGCGCTGTCGCGGGCGATCCGCCACTCTTCTCCAGCTGCACCGTCCGCCGCCAGGTCGAACAGTCTCTCCATCTCTGCCTGGCTCAGATAGGATGGAAGCGCGCGACCCTGACGGGGCGCCTTCACATGCCGAGCCGGATTTCCCGACACCACGCCGGTCCGATGGAGATAGCGAAAGAAGCTACGTACGGCCGACAGTTTACGAGCGATGGTCCGAGGCTTGAGCGAACGATGACTCAGGTGTCCCAAGAACGCGCGCACGGCA
>JASFMO010000237.1:0-5786 GCA_050117535.1 Gemmatimonadales bacterium
ACCCGATTCAGCTGGCGATGCTCGACACCGTCGCGTGGTTCGGCGTGCTGTTCCTGCTGCTCGAGACCGGTCTCGAGGTCGACGTGTCGGCCGCCTGGCGCCAGCGAGGCCCGGCGCTACAGATCGGTGTCATCGGCGTGCTGGTTCCCCTCGCGCTCGGTTTCGGATTCTCGCTGCTGCTGCCCGAGCGTTATTTGACGGCTGCGGGTGTCCGCCTGCCCTTCGCGCTGTTTCTCGGCACCACGATGGCGATCAGCGCTATGGTGATCATCGCACGCGTCCTGCACGACCTGGATCTGGTGAAGAGCGACCTGGGGCTCGTCACGTTGTGCGGTTACGCCGTCAACGACATTCTTGCGTGGGTCATCCTGAGCGTCGTGCTGGGTATGGCCACACCTCTCGGCGTGCGTATGGGGACGGTCGCGTTGTCGCTGATCGTCGCGATCGCTTTCACGGCATTCTGTCTGACATGGGGCCTGCGCGGGGTAGATCGGGCCATAGCGTACGTGAGCGAACGGTTACCCGATCAGCCCGGCGTCGTTCTGAGCTTGGTCAGCTGCCTGGGTCTAGCCTGCGGAGCGCTCACCCACCGCGTCGGCTTGACAGCACTGTTCGGCTTCTTTCTCGCCGGGATCATGGCTGGGGAGTCACACGCCCTCAGCGAACGCACGCGAAACGTCGTGAGCCAGATGGTTCACTCGGTATTTGTGCCGCTCTATTTCGCCGGCATAGGTTTGCAATACGATTTCTTTGCCGATTTCGATTGGCTCATCGTCACCTTCGTGACTGTGATCTCCATCGTCGCCAAGTTCGGCGGCGCTTGGCTCGGGGCTCTGGGCACTGACCTGTCTCGAGAGGACCGTCTGTCCGTGGGGATCGCGTTCACGCCGAGCGGCGTCACCGGAATCGTCGTGGCCGACCTAGCGCTCGAACACGGAATCCTCACTACCCAGGTCTTTGTAGGCATCGTGGTCTCCGCGATCGTCTCGTCGCTGCTCGTCGCGCCTTGGTTGTCGTGGTCGATCCACCGGCGCAGGGCCGTCAACGTCCTCGCCTTCTTCGTGCGCTCGGCGGCCGTGCCCGACCTGCGCGGCACGACACGTGTCGAGGTGATCGACGAGCTGTGCGCTGGCCTGGCGGGTCACGCCGGAATACCTGCGCCCGAGTTGTGCGCCGCAGCGGTTTGGGAACGCGAGGAGCTTCAGGGGACGGGCACGGGCAAGAGCGTGGCGATCCCCCACGCGCGACTGCCGGACCTGAAGCGGCCGGTGTTGGTGTTCGGCCGATCGGTCGCAGGGGTAGACTGGGATGCACCGGACGGTTTGCCCGTGCACCTCGTCTTCCTGCTCCTCAGTCCCGAACGGGAGGGCGGGCTGCAACTCCAGATCCTCGCGGCGCTGGCGCGAGGGCTCGCCGAGTCCGAGGCGCGGGAGCGACTGATTCGAGCGACGTCGGACGTAGACACAATGGCGGCCCTCAACGCGGCCCTTCGCTCTCAGGACATCACCAGGGTTACTTCGGCCTAGCCTACTCGTGGGCCGGGCCGGACAACCGCGGCGATGCGGTTGGCAACTGAATGGTCTCGCTTGGCTCGGGCATCCCGGTGGGAGGCGGGGCTGCGGCGCAGGATGAGCTCCGCGCCTGACCGTGAATCGCTCCTCCGGAGACTTGCGGCTCGGCGGAGTGTCTGGGTAGAATGGCTCGTCTGCGCCATTCTCGTTGTATGTGGTTGAATAGGGGTGGCTTTCCCGTCTGGATAGGGACACCGTCCGGCGGGATTTTCACTCTAGACAGAGATGAGTGGATCACACGAAGGAGGCCTACAATGAAGACCCAGCCCCGCCGAATTGGCGCGAGGGGACTGAGCGCAATACTGCTACTGGCCGCGGTTGGAGTGGCCGCCGCACAGCAGGCACAGACCCTGCCGCCCAATACGAATCCGACCCAGCGAGTCATCTACCCCGCCGAAGGGCAAGCCGAGCAGCAGCAAATGACGGACCAGCTCGAGTGCTACCGATGGGCCTCGCAGCAGACGAACTGGGATCCCTACCAGGCGTATGACCAATTGGTCGAGCAAGGTTACGCGGCGAAGCAGACCGCGCAGCAGGCGCAGGGCGGCCTGGTCCGCGGGGCCGCTGGCGGTGCGTTGGCCGGGGTGGCCATCGGCGCGATTGCCGGCGATGCTGGAAAGGGAGCGGCGATCGGGGCCATCGCCGGAGGCTTGGCCGGCGGTTCGCGGTCGCGGCGCGCACAGCAGCAGGCGCAGGCCGAGACGCAGGCGGCCGTCGACGCATTCAACCGACAGCTGCAGACGTGGGATCGGAACTACGTGGCCTGCATGCAGGCGCGCGACTACGTGGTCAACTAGCGACCCGGATCGAGAGAAGAACCAGTCATTGGAGAGGCCCGATGTTTGGACATAGGAACCTAGCGAAAGCGTTGGCGCTACTGGCGCCACTCTTGATGGCCGCCACCCTGCCCAGCGATGCTGAGCAGTACGTCTGCTCGCTGAGTAAGGGCGTTGAGTGTGACAGCGATCTCAACTGCGGCCCGCCGGCGCCGCTGCTGCCTCCGCCCACGTTCATCCACGTAGATCTGGATGACAGTCGCATCACCTTGCTCGCCCCACCCGACCGCCGGGGCGAGACGACCCAGATTCGGGCCATGGAGCGCGGCGAAGGTCGACTGATCGTGAGCGGCATCGAAGCCGGGCGCGCCTGGAGCATGAGCATGTCCGAGGCCGATGGCAGCGCCACCATCACCATCAACTTCGGTGACGCAGCCATGGTCGTTTTCGGCCAATGCCTCCCGGCAGAGCAGGTGTCGCCGTAACGGATCCGTCGAGACCGGAGGAGGTCCCGGCGTCGTTTGCCCTGCGGCCGGTATTTTGATTCCGGTCTTCCAACTTAGGCCGTCAGCTGAAGACCTTCCACACCAGTCTCGTGGCCTTTGGGGAGGAAGAGGCGCCGGGAGGGCATTCCGGTATGATCGAAGTCCGAGATCTCGAGTTCCGCTACGGTGAAGGCGAGTTCCGACTCGCCGTTTCCGAGCTGGACGTCGAGCGGGGCTCGAAGACGGCCTGCATCGGTCCCAGCGGCAGTGGCAAGACGACGCTGCTGAACCTGATCGCCGGTATCATCACGCCGCAGCAGGGTAGCGTCGTCACCAACGGCGTCGCGGTCAGCGAGCTGAGCGATGCCGAGCGCCGCGGCTTCCGCATCACCAACGTCGGGCTGGTGTTCCAGGAGTTCGAGTTGCTCGAGTACTTGAGCGTGCTGGACAACATCCTGCTGCCGTATCGGATCAATCCCGCGCTGCAATTGGGACCGGCTGTCCGCGAACGGGCGGCCTGGCTGGCCGAGCAGATGGGGATCGGCGACAAACTGAGACGTCACCCCAGCAAGCTGTCGCAAGGCGAGCGACAGCGCGTCGCGGTTTGCCGAGCCGTGCTTCCGGAACCAGCGCTGCTGCTGACGGACGAGCCCACAGGCAATCTGGACCCGGCGAACAAAGGGCGCGTCCTCGACCTGATCCTCGAGTACGCCGGTCACTCGGGCGCCACGTTGCTGACCGTCACGCACGACCACGGTTTGCTGGGCCAATTCGATCACGTGATCGACATCAAGGATTTCGGCATCGTCTCGGAGAAGCCTCGGGCAAATGGGATGGCACGCCAGGGGAGGGCAGAGGGATGAGGCAGACCTTCTACCTGGCTTGGCGCTACCTGGCGTTCCATCGATTGAAGACGGCTATCCTGGTGACCTCGATCACGCTGATCGTCTACCTGCCGATCGGCCTGCGCGTTCTGGTCGACCAGAGCTCGCGACAGCTGACGGCGCGCGCGGTGGCCACGCCGCTCATCATCGGCGCGAAGGGAAGCCCACTGGAGCTGGTTCTCAATACGCTCTACTTCCGCTCCGACTACCCTGACCCACTGCGCTACGGGCAGGTGGCGCGGGTCGACACGACGGGATTGGCAACGGCCATCCCCATGAACGTGCGGTTCAACGCCCAGGGTCATCCGATCGTGGGCACCAGCTTCGAGTACTTCGATTTCCGCGGGCTGCGGATCGAGTCCGGCCGGCCGCTGGTGACGCTGGGCGAGTGCGTGGTGGGCTCGCGGGCCGCGAAGGTACTGGGCGTCGGGCCGGGCGACTACGTGATCTCGTCTCCCGAAAGCGTGTTTGATCTGGCCGGCGTCTATCCCCTGCGGATGCCGGTGGTGGGTGTGCTCGCCTATTCGGATAGCCCGGACGACGACGCCATCTTCGTCGATTTCAAGACGGCGTGGGTGATCGAGGGGCTGGGCCACGGTCACATGGATCTGACGCGGCCGGAAGCGGCGGCGGGCGTCCTGACGCGTGACTCGACCAACGTGGTTGGGAACGCCTCGGTGTTGCAGTACAACGAGATCACCGCCGAGAACATCGACAGCTTCCACTTCCACGGCGATCTGTCCGAGTTTCCGATCACGGCGGTCATCGCCGTTCCAGACGATGAGCGATCATCAGCGATTCTGCAGGGTCGCTATCAGGGGGCGGAGGATATCGCCCAGATCGTTCGGCCAATCACCGTGATGGACCAACTACTCGGGACCATCCTGACCGTTCAGAGCTTCATCACGGCCGGAGCGGTGATCGTCGGGCTCGCGACCCTGGCCACGGCTGCCCTGGTCTTCATGCTCTCGCTTCGCCTGCGGCGCCGCGAGATCGAAACGCTGTTCAAGATCGGCGGCTCGCGGCTGAACGTGGCCACGGTCATGGCGTCGGAGATCGTGGCGGTCCTGGTCGTGGGCGTCGTCCTGGCGGCGGGTCTAACTTTCTTGACCAGCCAGTTCGGTTCCGTCGTGATACGGGCCGTGATTAGGATGTAGGGCGTTCGCCGGAGTTTGAGGCGGCGTCATTGCGATCATCGTAAGTCGTTTCGGTAAAGTTGCTTAGGGGGCTTGATCTCATGTCGATGCTATGGATCAAAATGGGTCGTGCCGGCTCGAGGCTCGCCAAACTGACGGCCAGCGCGTTCGTGGTCGTCGCGCTGGTAGGCGCGTGCGGAGGGGGCGGGGATGAAAGCGGCGCCGGCACCCGGGTCGCGGACGGAGGGCTCACCGTCTACGTCGTCAACTACCCGCTCCAGTACTTCGCGGAACGGATCGGTGGCGACCGGGTTCGAGTCGAGTTTCCGGCGCCGGCCGACGTCGATCCGGCCTACTGGACGCCGGATGCCGAGGATGTCGTGGCCTACCAGGGTGCCGATATCATTCTGCTCAACGGTGCAGACTATGCGGGGTGGGTTGGAATGGTCAGCCTGCCGGCGTCAAAACTGGTCGACACGTCGGCAGGGTTCGCCGATCGGCACATAGGTATCGAAGGCACCACGACGCACAGCCACGGGCCCGAGGGCGAGCACAGCCACGGTGTGACCGCGTTCACCACTTGGCTCGACCCGACGCTCGCCGTGATGCAGGCCGACGCGATCAAGTCGGCTTTGGTTGCGGCCTCACCCGAGAACGAAGCGACGTTCGCTTCCGGCTTCAACGCGTTACAGCGCGATCTTCTGGCCCTCGACGAAAGCGTCGCGAACGCCTTGGCCGTGATCCGGGCCGAGCCGCTATTGGGTTCGCACCCGGTCTACCAGTACTTCGCTCGCCGCTACGGTCTGAACCTGAGGAGCGTCCACTTCGAGCCGGACGAGGTCCCGGGTGAGGATGGCTGGCGCGATCTTCAGGCGCTGCTGCGCGAGCATCCGTCCGGGTGGATGATCTGGGAAGGCGAGCCGCTGCCCGAGAT
>JASFMO010000238.1:0-5768 GCA_050117535.1 Gemmatimonadales bacterium
CAAGTGCTCCAACATGTTCGACATGATCTCGAACAACTCGTCGTCCGTCGTCTCCGCGGTGACCATCGGTCTGTAGACTCGGTATAGCGCCGCCCAGTCGACTCGCTTGGCTCCGAAAAGCGCGTAATTGCGGTCAAATGTTTGCCATAGAACTTCGAAGTTGTACTCAGCGTCGGTGGGCTGCAGGGCTTCCTGGGCAAAGCTCGAGCTGATGAAGAAGGCCAACGCAGCCAATGAGGCCGATACGAATGCAGCAATTCGGCGCGAGATCATGGGACATCCCTCGATGCAGGGTCGTTTGTAGCTGGTAGACACAGCGAATATAGCCCCTCCGGAAGGGACCACCAAAGCACCAGAATTCACGCAAGGCAGAATGCAAGCCCTGCAATTCGACAAACCTCTGGGGCACAGCTAGGTTCATCTCAACTCAGCAGCAAGGGCAGCGCGCGACTCCCTTGATCTCCAGAAGGGCAAGTCAATGCGACCGAGCCACGGTGCCGTCGATGAACAGTCAGGCGGTATAACGTCAGGCCGATCATGCCGGTCGATAGGTGTGGTCGCATGGCTCGCGAGTACGCTGTTCGCAGGCACGAACGCGGCGTGGTCGCAGGGAACGAGCCAGATCCTGGGACGCGTCACTGAGGCGGAAACGAGAGAACCGATCGCCCTGGCCGAGGTGACCATCCAAGGGCTCGACCTTAGAGTGCTGACTTCCGAGGGCGGCGACTTCGTCTTCGCCAAGGTACCCACGGGTGAATACCGGCTGCGGGTCGAGCGACTCGGATACCGTACCATCATCAGCAACGTGCGAGTTAGCGCGTCCCGGGCGACGCAAGTGATGATCGAGCTACCTCCGATGCCGGTTGAGCTCGAGGGCGTTACCGCCGAAGTCGAAAGGGTTCGCCTGATCGAGCCGGACGCGACCGTGAGTCACGAGATCACCCTCGGGCCCGAGCTGCAAGCGCTGCCGATCGACGAGATCGAGGAGGCCGTCGAGCTTACTACTGGTGTCGTCGACGGCCACTTCCGCGGCGGCCGCGTCGGCCAGGAGACGTACAGGATCGATGGCCTGGAGGTGAAAGACCAGCTCGAAGCTACAACGCGCGGCACGGCCTTCGAGCTGGCGCCCACATCGATCGCCGAAATCGAGGTCGCGACAGGTGGCTTCGGCGTGGACAACGGCGCCGCGCTGTCGGGTGTCGTGAGTTACACCACCCGCCGCGGCGACACGGACCGTTGGGGAGGCCGCGCGGCGTTGCTGTCCGATCATTGGGCTCCCGATGACCTCTTCCGTGGATTCTCTAGCCTCTCGTTGAGTGCCGGGGGGCCACTCCGATTCGTGGGAACCGGTGCGACGCTCTTCGTCGACCTCTACGCGCAAGCCACCGTCGACGGCGATCCGCGCGCCCGTGGCTTGACTTGCCTGCGTCCCGACGACGTGGACGCCCCGCTCGCGACGGCGATCGACCAGCTCGAGCGGAATCCCACCACGGCGCACCTGTACTGTCCCTACACGTCCAGCCGCCTTCCCTATCAAAGAGGGGACCGGCTCATATACTTCTTCCGCTTCGACACGCCCGTCAGCTCGTCGACCAACTTGACTGCCTCTTTCCTCCACAACCGACGCGAGCAAGAGTTGTACTCCCCGGAGTTCAAGTACAACTCGAAATATCAACTCGGCCAGCGTACAAAAGGCTACCTCGGGAATCTGACGCTCGACTGGGTCAGCAGCGGGGTCGGCCAGCTTTTCCGTTTCATGGGCCGGGCAGCGCTCATGCGCCTCGACCGCTACTTCGGGGTTATTGACCCGTGGACGTTCGATGGCCGTCAGACCATCAACGGTTTCGGCGTATCCGAATTCCGCTTCTTAGGGGAAGACTTCAGCCGTTCCTCAATCGAGGATCAGATCGCTGCCGGCATCGCCACCCCCGGACACATCACACCCGGCGGCACGACGGGCTCGCCGTTCGGTCCCGCTGCAGTTGGGATCTTCTTCACCGAAGGAACTCCGGGTATCGCCGCCTGGAACCGCACCGAGTTCGTCGGCGGCGACTTGCTCGCCGAACTCATGTCCACGCGCGGTCACGTCATCCGTACGGGCGTGTCGGCACGCGCCTATCGTGTCGCGAGCTACGAGCGATCGGCCGCTTACCTGGCCGGCTCGCTCCCGAACTACGCCCGTTTCTACCCGACTACGGTCAGTGGCTACGCAGAGCTTTCGCTACTCGCAGCTCACGAAGTGACTATACGTATCGGGGCGCGCGTCGAGGCGTTCAAGTCTGGGATCTCCTTTCGAGCGGACCGTCGGAACTTCCTCAGCCCTGTCCTCGACTCCGAATGGCACGTCTCCTGGATGCCTCGAATGGGCATGGCGGTGCCCCTCCCCGGAACCGGCGGGAGGTCGATGTTCCGATTCAATTACGGACTCGTCTCACAGCCGCCGGATTTCCGTTTCTTCCTCGACACGACAATCGGCGACTCGTTGCGGGTCGATATTCGCCGGCAGGGCAACCCGAACTTGAGCTTCGAGAAGGGTACGGCCTGGGAGATCGGGCTCACGCATCTCCTGACCCCTCAGATCTCCATTGGCGCCGTCGGTTTCTACAAAGAACTGCACAACCTCGTGACCAGCAGCCTGACACTAGCTGACGTCGAGAAGGGTCAGTTCAGCACCGGGGACTTTGGGACCGTCAAGGGTGTCGAAATCACGGCGGAAGGCTATTGGCCGGTCCTGCACGTACGTGCGGGGTACACCTTGCAGAGCGCCAAGGGGGTCACCTCCAGCCCCTTCGAGGACCCGGGCACCGGGCTGACGGAGGAACGCGTGCAGTTCCCCCTCGCGTTCGACCTCCCGCACGCCGCCGATCTGGTGATCTCTGCCGGTCAAGCCGCCGGAGCAACCGACCGCCGGTGGGGCTTCACGGTCACCGGAAGTTTGCGCAGCGGTTACCCGCTCAGCCGGGTAGTGCCCGAATTCACCCCCACACCGGTAATCGAGCAGCGCCTACCGTGGACGGGAACCTTGAATCTGCGGGCATCTTACGATTTCGGAAGGTTGCCCGGATGCCCGCGCTGCTCTTGGCGGGTCGTCGCGCACGTGCGAAACCTCACCGGCCGAGATAACATCATCGCGCTGCGCCGTGACACCGGTACTCTCGCGCCGAGCGCCGAGGACCTGCAACGCGTCGCCTCGGAAGTGCCCGACGACATCAAACCGATACCCCGAGAATCACCGGATTACAGCGCACTCGTCGACCTGAATCGGGATGGGCTCATCACCGCCGACGAGTTGCGCACCGGCCGCTTTGCCGCCGCGCTCGACCGCAGCGACCCATCTCTCTATTTCGGCTCGGCCCGGGCTTTCAGGCTGGGAATCGAGGTGGCGTTTTGAGATCGCACGCCTTCATCTACGGCTGGCTCGTCGTCGCGGCGGCCGCCGCGTGTCCTGCCTGTCGTGAACAGGTCGAGCCCTACCAACCGCTCGACCGACCCCAGAATCCGGCGTCAAGAGCGCGCCTGACTTACAGCCCCAACGACGACAGGTCACCGGCATGGTCGCTGAATGGTGACACGGTCTACTACTCCGCCGAGTCCGAATCGGAAGAGGTCTTCCCCGCCTGGACTCCTCGCCCCTGGACCCTGATGAAGCAACCGGCACAGGGAGGCATGGCGGAGATCGTGCTGCGAAACGTTCAGTCACCGAACTCGCGCAGCGAGCACTGGCTCACATCGCCGTCGCTCGAGCCAGCGGGCTCGCGGCTGGCTTTCATCGAACTCTCACGGCTGTGGGCGCCGCACACATGTCCCTTGCGGCTCGGCCCGCCCATCTGCGCTCCACCACTCAGCGAAGCGGAGTCCCGGCAGCCTCCCTTGCGAGAGATCACCGTACTGGCGCGCCGACTCGATGCCACCCAATCCCTCGATCAAGACGAATCACTCGTGGTTGAAATGCCGGGTAAGCAAGGCATCCAGATCGCCATCATTCACCTCTATCCGTTCCAGCGACTGTTCGTGGAAGAAGGGGCCGTCTTCTTTCGCGCTTCCTGGGCGCCCGATAGCGAGCACCTGGTGTTCGGTGACGGCCTCGGCCTTTACGTCTGGCGGGTCGGAGAAGCGACTGCCCAGCCAATACCGAACACGGAGGATGGTGCCTGGCCCGCTTGGAGCCCGGACGGCGCGTGGATCGCATTCACGCGCATCGAGCGAGCGGACTCGACGAACGCCTACTGCGAGTACTACGGAACATTCGCCGTCGCCTGCACGCAGGAGCGCACCGATTATTTGGCCGGGCCAGCCGTGCTCAGCCTGATTCGCCCGGATGGTTCAGATCTACTAGAACTCGGCGAAGGCGTCGAGCCGGCGTGGTCCGCGGACGGCGCAACGCTCTTCTTCCGGCGCGACAACATGATTTGGCGTAGCGCACGCGATGGTTCGCAGGCGGAAGCGATTCCCGGTACCGGTGGTGGACGCGAGCCAGCCGTATCGCCGGATGGTCGCTATCTGGCCCTGTCCTTTCTGAGCGACGACGGTGACTACGACATATGGACTATCGCGCTCGTCCCCTAGCGGCCGCCCTCTGTGCGCTATCAGCCGCAGGTTGCGGCGACCCCTTCTTCATCCTGGGTGACGCACCTGGCATCGTCCGTATCGTGGCGGGGACGCCGGAGATCTCCGGTGACAGCCTTGGTGATTGGGCGACGGAAAGTTACCTCGATCTGCCCCACGGACTCGCTGTCGGCCCCGACGGTACCGTCTACATCGCTGACCAGAACAATGCACGCATACTGGCAGTGAACCCCTCAGGCGAGATCGAGGTCCTGGCCGACCACAGTTCGCTCAACACCGAGCCGCGACTGCGGCGGCCTGACGGCCTGGCGCTCGACGGCCGCGGCGGTCTGGCAATCGCCGACCCGGATGGCGAGAGGATTTGGCGTCTGGAACTTGGTGACGGGGAGCTAGAGCCAATCGCTGGTGCTGGTGCTGGCGTGGCCGGCAGCGACTCGGTCGATGCGCTTCAGGCCCGGCTGGTGACACCGACCGGCATAGCCGTCGACGAGGATGGGCGGGTCTACTTCACCGAGATGCTTGGCAATCGCGTGCGGCGCATCAATAGCGACGGCCTAATGGTCACGGTGGCGGGAACAGGCGAGCTAGGATTCTCCGGCGACGGCGGACCGGCGCGGGAGGCGACGATGCGGCGGCCCACCGGCCTGGCCACAGCCAGTGGCCTCTTGTTCATAGCCGACAGCGGCAACCAGCGGATTCGCGCCGTCGATCTATTTACTTTGACCATCGAAACCGCGGCGGGCTCGGGCGTCCCCGGTTTCACGGGCGATGGAGGGCTGGCAAAGGATGCCGCAATCGATGACCCGAGAGCGTTAGCCGTGACCACGGACGGTTTGTTGTTCATCGCAGACACCAACAACAACCGCGTTCGTCTCGTAAACCTCACAACGGGCACGATCTCGACGTTCGCTGGCACTGGAGACAGCCGATTCAACGGCGAACTTCTCACAGCCGGCGAGACTTCGTTGAGCGCTCCACACGGACTGGCCGCATCATCCTTCGGACTAATATTCATATCCGACACCGGACATCACATCGTATTGCGCGCGGTCATCGACTTCGTGACATCGTATTAGCCTCGCTCGTCACCGCCGTCTACCTCACCTTTTGCGCCGCGACCTCAAGTTCGCCGATCTCGATTGACATACCGGTCACCTTGCCGAGATTGTCCAGGATGAAGACAAACCGCGTGTCGTCCACCG
>JASFMO010000239.1:0-5766 GCA_050117535.1 Gemmatimonadales bacterium
CCTCGAAACCGGGCCGGCCGTTCTCCACCCACGAAATGGCCCGGGCCAGCGCCCGGGCCTCGCCCCTCTCGAAAGCATCCAGCAGCTGCCGCTGACTGGACGTAAGCTCTGTCGTTTTCACAACTGGTTAAGTTGTCCGGCGCCGCGAGATCGGTCAAGCCTGCGGGTTAGCGGGCGGCCGCTCGTTCTCGCCCTCACACCTCCGAGGGCCTATCTTGTAGCTCAGCCAAGGCCCTTTCGGGGAGGTCTGAATGCCTCGTTGTCCTTCCTGCGGCGTCCACTACGTGCCTCACGCCGAAGTCAAGTGCGCCGCCTGCCGGCAGCGCGAGGATTTCCAACACGAGATCCACGAACTGGCCACACAGGCACGCCGCCGCCGAGCCCTGCTCGATTCGATGTCGAACAGGAAGTTCCGCAAGTTAGACAAGCGGATCCGCAAGGAAATCAAAGCCGAACTCGGAAAAGACTGGAAGGAGTGTCCCTACCCGTTCGCGATGGGCCTGTCGTGCAACTGCGACTTCTGTAGCCGCTACTGGCCGCGGCTCGAAAAAGCCACCCACCGCCGCTGAGCCACCCACCGCCGCTGAGCCGGCTGCGCCGCCGGCCGCTCCCGCCCTCGACCTCAGATCACAACGTCGGCAGCAGGATCCAGCTCGCCAGTGCCAGCAAGAAGAAGAAGCCGAAGATATCGGTCAGTGCGGTAAAAAAGGCAGACGAGGCAACCGCCGGATCGATGCCCAGCCTCTCGAGCAGGACCGGAACGAAGGCGCCGGCGAAACCTGCCACGATCAGATTGCCCCACATGGCAAACATGACGACGAGGCCGAGGAAGACGCTCCCCTCGGGTAAGAAATAGCCCACGACGGCAGCCAGTAGCCCGACGGCCAACCCATTCACGATGCCGACCGTTACTTCCTTTCCGATTACGCGTCCGGCGCCAGAGCGTTCGGGCGACAACGCCAGTCGGCGCACCGTGACCGCCAGCGCTTGCGTCCCCGCATTTCCGCCCAGCGCCGCGATGACCGGCATGATCGCCGCGAGGATCACGACTTGCTCGACCGTCGCGCGGTAGAAGTAGATCACGGCCGCGGCCACCGATGTCGTGAACAGGGCCAGGGCCAACCAGGGCAGACGATTCTTTATCGCCTCGAGGACTCCACCTTGCAGATACTCTTCGCCCGACGCGCCCGCAAACCGCAGGATATCTTCGGTCGTCTCCGCTTCGACGATGTCCATCACGTCATCGAAGGTCACGCGCCCAATCAACCGGTCCAAGGCATCCAACACCGGAATCGACACGAGATTGTAGCGCGACATCATGCGCGCCACTTCTTCCTGATCCAGCGTGACGGACACCGTCGCCACGGGCGGCTCCGTGATGTCTCGGATCGGTGTACCCGGCTGGGATACAATGAGATCTTGAAAGGCGACCGTTCCCCTTAGGCGGCCCAGTTCGTCCACGACGAACACCGTATAGAACTCCTCGCCCTCCGCTACTTGCCTGCGGATCTCCTCGATCGCCTCGTTGACCGTGGCATTGTCCAGAACGGCGACCACATCCGTGGTCATCACACCGCCCGCCGACTCCTCGTCGTAGGCGAGCAGGTCCCTCAGTTCATCCGCTTCATCCAGCGGCAGCTGTGACAGAATCTCCTGCTGCTTGTCGAGCGAGAGGTCACCGATGATATCGGCGGCGTCGTCGACCGACAGTTCGCGGACCAACTCGGCCGCCCGTTCGGGATCGGCAAGCAGCAGATCTTCCGGATGCTCCTCCTCCTCCATCTCGGCGAGCGTCTCCGAAGCGACTTCGTCGGGGAGGACACGTAGGACGGGGCCCCGTTCCTGCTCGTCCAGCAACTCGATCAAGTCGGCGAGGTCGCTCGGATGAAAGCCCTCGAGGTAGGCCCGCAGCCGCTCGTCCTTGCCTTCCTCGAGTAGCTGGCGAACGCGCTCGACGTTGGACTTGTGGGTCAGCTCTTCGCTCACTTCACTGCCCATCGTCCGCCTCGACTTCGATCTTCACGGGAATTCCCGCCAGTTCCGGCGTCACAGCACCGCCCGAGATGACGAGCTTGAATCCATCCTCAACGCTCATCTTCAAGAACTGGATGTCCGAGCGCGGCACGAATGCCAGATAGCCCGATGTCGGGTTCGGCGTGGTCGGAATGAACACGGCCACCGTCTCTCGATTGGTCAGACCACTGATCTCACTGGAACTTTCGCCGGTCAAGAATCCCACAACCCAACAACCCGGGCGGGGATACTCGACCAGCACGCAAGCCTTGAAAAAGCGCTTCTTCTCACCGACGATCTGTTCGGTCAGCTGACTGGCGGCGCCATAGATGCTTTTCGTGAGCGGGAACCTCATGAGAAGGTTGCGCCCTACATTGATCAGCTGGCGGCCGATTGCCTGCTGCGCCACCCACCCGACGCCGATGACGATGACCAACAGAGCGAGAAGACCGAGTCCTGGGATCCGCAGACCCACGGCGGCGAAGATGCGCCCGAGGATCTGATCGAGCCTGGCGAAGATCCACCAGAGCACGAAGACCGTCACGCCCACGGGAGCGATGACGATGATCCCCGTCAACAGATAGCGCCGGATGCGCAGTAGCAGAGCCTTGTCCAGTTCCATACCGATAACCCGGCCTAACTGTAGCCGAAGTGGAGTCTGCAGTCTACTGCCCGCTTGAATTTCGTGAGATGCGGAGACGATCGCCGCTCGGCGCCGTCAGATGACAGCGGCCAGTATAGCCTCCTGCCGACGGAACATCTCGCTGTCGAGCCGCTCCTGGCTCTCGGGGTGGTCGTAGCCGGCGACGTGCAGAAGACCGTGTATCACGAGTCGCAGCAATTCCTCGCGAAGCTCGACTCCCCATTCCTCGGCCGACTCTGCGGCAACCTCCGGGCAGATGTAGACATCACCCAACGGTTGCTGCGGCTCGGCCAGATTGAAGGCGATGACGTCAGTCGGGCCCGGTCGGCCGAGATGCGTCTCATTCAGAGCGGCCATCGTCACGGCGTCGACAAAGGTAACGGAGATCTCGCCGCTCTCGATACCTTCGGCTTGCGTCACCGCCCGGATGGCGCGTACGACATCGTCATCCGTTACAGCGCGTGCGGTGTCGACCCGATTGACGTAGATGTCGGGCTCTCGTCCCGTCACGGCGACGCTTCCCCGTCCGGTTTCTCCTCCGACTCGGTGTCGTTTGGGCTGGGATAGTCGATCCGGCTGTGGTACATCCCGGTGAGCACCTTGACAAACTGCTCCTTGATCCGCGTCAGCTCATGCAGAGTGAGCGGGGTGTCATTCAGTTGACCGTCCTCGATCTTGCCCTTCACGATCCTATCGACGAGCTCCGTGATACTCTCGTACGTCGGATCCTGAAGCGTTCGTGCGGCTGACTCCACCGAGTCGGCCAGCAGAGCGATGGCCGTCTCCTTGCTCTGCGGTTTGGGCCCCGGATACCGGAAGTCCTTCGGGTTGTGCTCGCCGTCGGGATCGAGCTCTTTGGCCCGGTCGAGGAAGAAACTGATGCGTGCGTCACCATGGTGCTCATTGATGAACGCGGCGACCGAATCGGGGAGCCGGGCATCTTCCGCCAACTTGAGACCGTACTCTACGTGCTCCCGCACAATGTTCGCGCTCGTCGCGGGTTTCAGCTTGTCGTGCGGGTTCCGACCGCGCGGCTGGTTTTCGACAAAGTACTGAGGCTTTTCGACCTTGCCGATGTCGTGATAGTAGACTCCGACCCGCACAAGTAGGCTGTTCGCATCGATCGCCCGGGCGGCAGCTTCCGCCAGATTCGCCACGTTGATCGAGTGGGCATACGTGCCCGGTGCCTCCAGCGAGAGCCGTCGTAGCAACGGACGGTTGAGGTCAGCCAATTCCAGCAGCGTCTGGTCCGTGGTGATCCTAGTGAAGGTCTCGGCGAGCGGCAGGATACCCCAGGCCAGCAAGGCGCAGCCAATGGCGTTCACCAAGCCCCAGAATGAGATGCGCAGGATCTGGTCGATCTCGATAATATCCAGCAGCCCCAAACTCGCGGCGGCGATCACGTAGGCACCGGCAATAGCGGTAGCGAAGGTCCACATGTGCGCCCGCCGTCGCACCACGCGCCCACCGAGGGCCGCCGCCGCACCGCCCATCGCGATCGGGAACAGCGCCGCCGCACCGATCAACGGCGGACGAACCGCAACCAGCCCGACGAGGACGACCACGGTCACGAGCGCGATCAGCCCATCGTACAGGCTCGCCAGCACTAGCGCCGCGAAGGCTACAGGCAGTAGGTGGACCGGAGCCTGTGACCACACGATCAGCGATCCGGCACCGGCCACCGCCAGCATGACGATCCAGATCAAGCCGAGCGATCGGTTCGAAGCGTAGATCTGCGGGCGGAAGTATCTCAGGACCGCCGCGAAGACGATCAGCAGCAGCACGTTGTACAGCATTCCGCCGGCCTTGGCCCGCGCCGACCGCTTGGCGCCGGTTCCCGCCAGCGCGCTCCGCAGCGCCTCGAGTCGCTCGATCTCGCCCGGGCCGACTCGCTCGTGGGCCGTGACGATCCGTTCGCCCTCTAGCACCTTGTACTTGACCGGATCGACGGCCTCTTGCGCTTCGATGCGGACGGTCTGTGTCGCGGCGTGGTTCAGGACGATCGTCGGACTCGTGAAACGAATGAGAAGAGACTGATACAACCGTTGCTCGTTCAGGTCGAACTGCGCCGGTGCCCGCGCCACCGCACGGCTGAAGAATCTCTCGATCGTTTGCAAGGAATCCCGCTGAACCCGGCGCTCGCCCCCCTCAGTTCGCAGAACCACCATCGAGGTGGCCGTGACACCGAGGTCGTTGATTCGCACCGCACCCGAGCGCAGCAGCGTTCGGTAGGCACGCGTGATCGCAACCTGCAATTGTTCGCGCAGGTCCGACCGCGCCAGCAGCGTCACCCGGTTTTCCGAAACCCCTAGTCGGTATTCCTCGAGTACGCCCCGCACCGCTTGATAGCGCTGGGCCTCATCCTCAACGCCATCCAAAGCCGAGGCAATGGCTTCGAGGAACTCTGTGACCTCAGCAATCGCTTGGTCGGCGTTCTCGGGTTGATGATCAAGAACCGGCGCAACAGAGTTGGCCGCAGCGGTTCGTTCCCGCCGGAACTCGTCATCCGATTTCCTGACATCGAAGTCTATCGGAGCGATGACGTCTTCGTCGGCGACGGCACCCTCGTTCCAGGACACCAGATCAGGCTGCGATTGGTACGGAAACGCCACTTCGACAAGAACCGCCGCCGAGAGCAGCAGGAAGACACGGTAGCCGTCCGCGAATAGCCCGCTCCGCCGGTCGGGGAGCTGCCTAACCATGCGCCGCAGCCGCCTACCGTTCCGCTTCTTCTTTCGCGCCTGTTCTGAATTCATGGACGCCTACCGATGCTTCGAATCGTTCGAGCGTGAGTTGGCGTACGCGCGGATTATGTCTTTGACAAGCCGATGCCGCACGACGTCCGCCTCCGAAAGGTAGACGAAAGAGATCCCGTCGATACCTATGAGAATGCGCTCGACCTCGAGCAGCCCCGAGTCCTCGCGGCGCGGGAGATCGATCTGCGTCTTGTCCCCGGTGATCACGGCCTTGGAGTTCACGCCCAGACGGGTCAGGAACATCTTCATCTGCGCCGTCGTCGTGTTCTGCGCCTCATCCAAGATGACGAAGGCATCCGATAGCGTACGCCCACGCATGTAAGCCAGCGGCGCAATCTCCAGCGTTCGATTCTC
>JASFMO010000240.1:0-5730 GCA_050117535.1 Gemmatimonadales bacterium
AGGCGTCGTCGCTCGTCACGATTCGAGCTTCCCGCACCCGGGGAGGAGGAATACGGCGCGCTTGCGGGCGGTGAGTGTCACGGGCAGGTAGCCAGGCGTGATGCCGCGGCCTGACGCTGTTTCGCTAAGCAGGTCGCGCGACCAAGCTGTCGCTCGATGGTTCGGGGTCTGACAACGTCCACGAAAACAAGGTAGATAGGAAGGAAAAGTGCCGTCAAGGTTGGCTTGCGCAACCCAACCACGTCGACTATCTTGCGCGCCGAATTCCCGGGGAAGGGCTGGGTTAGGCCGAGATGCAGCAGCCGGAGTATGATCGGAGCAGGGTAGGGGCATACCTCGGCCTGGGGCTTACCTTCGCCCTCAGTGCCCTATTATTCGCCTGGTTAGGTTCGCTTCTGGACGGAAGGCTGGGAAGCTCACCGGCCTTCACGCTGCTGGGGGCCTTCATCGGCGCCGCCGCTGGATTCTACAATCTCGTGCGCAGCGCGATGGACCTGCAGAAGGGCGAGAAGTCAAAGAAGAACGAGACAGACGGGAATACAGAGCCGTCAAAAAAGGCTCGAGATATTCGGTGAGAAGGTGGGCAGTCTACGCGGGGATCTCCGCCATTCTGGTGGCGGGCTCCGCTCTGATGATCGGCTTCGCATTTCAGGCGACGGAACGCCTCGCCATTTGGGCGGGACTCGCCGTAGCCTGGCTGGTGCAGGCGGCCGCATTCGGGATCCTGCTGGTGACGGTTAGGCGCCGGCCGAAGTTGGTCGTGGCCGGCTGGACGGCGGGAACGTTTCTCAGGCTGGCGGCCGTCGGCTTGGCCGCCTGGCTGACGCTGAGCGGCGTGCTGGCTTTGCCGGCGGAACCCACGCTCCTGGCCCTCGTCGCTGCCCTCTTCGTCCTACTGCTTCTGGAACCTGTCGTGTTCCGCTACCGCTACGGGGCCCGATGATCGGGATCGCGAGTCGAGTGTGGGGAGTCGTCGCTCAGGTGGGTCACGCCGCCGAGGGCGAGCAGAATGTGGCTGAGGTCTGGAACTCCCATATGCTGGAGGAAGTGACGGACGCTCACCACTTCGTCATCCCAGGAACGGGAGCCGAGATTCACCTGCCTCAGTGGCCGCCGCTCCACATCGGTACACTAGCGATCGACCTGTCGCCCACGAAGCACGTAGTATGGCTGGGTATCGCGGCCGCGCTGTGCGCGCTGACCATGATCTGGGTGGCGCGACGGACCCACGGGAAACGGGCGGAGCAGGCGCCGAAGGGCTTGGCGAACGTCATCGAAGCATTCGTGATCTACCTGCGTGACGAAGTGGCGGTTCGCAACATCGGTAAGGGGGGCGAGCGGTACATCCCGTTCGTCCTGACGCTCTTCTTCTTCATCCTCTTCCTGAACTTGCTGGGTCTTGTACCGTTTGGCTCGGCAGCGACGGGCAACATCATGGTCACGGCGGCGTTGGCCGTAATGTCGCTGGTCGTGATCGAGATCGGCGGATTGATCCATCTGGGCCCGACGGCCTATCTGAAGACGATCGTCTATGTGCCGGAGGGGCTCCCGTGGTACGGAAAGATCCCGATGGCGCTCATCATGACGCCGGTGGAAGCGATCGCGAAGCTGGCGCGAATCTTCGCTCTGGCGATTCGTCTCTTCGCCAACATGACGGCCGGCCACATGGTCGTTCTCGCGCTGGTCGGCTTGATATTCCTGGCGGGTTCCGCTGGGGGAGCGATCCGGTGGACGGTGTGGCCGGCTCCGGTCTTGATGACTGTGGCGATCATGTTGATGGAGATATTCATCGCGTTCCTCCAGGCGTACATCTTCGCGATGTTGACGTCGGTATTCATTGGATTGGTAAGGCACCCGCACTAGGGTGTCGCTGGATGTGTCACTGACAGCTCCTCATTGGGAGGGAGAAAATGATCGGAGAAATCCTCAGCGCCATTCAGGCCGTGACCCCCGGGATAGAGGCGGAGGCCGCCAAGAGCCTCTATGGCACGCTTGGCGCGACGATCGGCGCCGGACTCGCCGTGATCGGCGCGGCGATCGGGATCGGTCGGATCGGTGGTTCGGCGACGGAGAGCATCGCGCGCCAGCCCGAGGCCGCAGGTAGCATACAGACGGCGATGATCATCACGGCGGCGCTGATCGAAGGTGTCGCGCTGTTCGCGTTGGTGATCGCGTTCATCAAAGGGTAAATCGACTATACGCGGGCGAGGTCGCATGTATCACAAGTCGAAGACCCGTCGAGCGTCGCGGTCGGCGATCGCGCGTCTGAGCGCCGGCGCGGCGCTCTGGGCCTCGTCGCTTACCCTGGCGGCTCCGCTGCTCGCGCAAGAAGAGCACGGGGGCGGAGCCGGAGGCGGCGGCCTATTTGCGATCAATCCGGGCCTGATCATCTGGACGTGGGTGATATTTCTGATCCTGCTGTTCGTGCTGCGCAAGTGGGCCTGGGGTCCGATTCTGGGCGCTCTGGAGACGCGCGAAAAGCGGATTCAGGACGCGCTCGATGGGGCCGCGCGCGAGCGGGAGGAAGCGGAAAGGCTGTTGCAGGAGCAGCGGAAGCTACTCGAGGCGTCGCGGGACGAGGCGCAGCAGATCTTGGCGGAGAGTCGAAAAGCCGGCGAGCGCCTTCGCGCTGAGTTGTTGGACGAGGCTCGCAAGCAAAAGGACCAGATCGTCGAGAACGCTCGAGAGGACATCGAGCGAGAGCGGGATCATGCGCTCGATCTGCTGCGGCGCGAGGCGGTGGATCTGTCGATCTCCGCCGCGGGGCGCGTGCTTCATCGCGAGGTTGACTCGGCCGAGAACCGCCGCTTGGTGGAGGAGTATCTCGCCAGCCTCGCTTCACAGCGCGAAGATGACGGGAGCCGCTGATGCAGGAAATCACCGTCGCCCGCAACTACGCCGAGGCGCTCTTCGAGCTCGCCCTGGCGGACGGTGAACCGGAGCTGTACGGCGAGGCGCTGAGCCAGTTCGTGAGCGTCATCGAGGCGGAGAAGGACTTCCAGCTATTCCTCGAGACGCCGCTGCTCGAAGCGCGGGCCAAGAAGCAAGTCATCGGCGAGGTGTTCGGGGGACGCCTACCCGACCGCGTGTTGCACTTCCTCTACGTGTTGATCGACAAGCGGCGAGCGCGGGTGTTGCCGCAGATCGCCGGCGAGTTCGCGGCGTTGATCGACGAGCATTTTGGTCGCCTGTTGGTGGAAATCACTACGGCGGCCGAGCCGGACGAGGCGCTGAGAACCGATTTGCGGGAGCGTCTCGGTGCGCTGCTCGAGCGGGAGGTCATTCCGCGCTACCGGGTGAACCCGCGCATCATCGGCGGTGTGATCGTCAAAGTCGGTGACCGGATCATGGATGGTTCGGTCCGCCATCGACTGCAGATGTTGAGGCGCAGTTTGTTGCGCGCCGAGTTCGACTAGGAGAGGCTCGCGGTCACAGTATCGGCGAGCTGAACGTGAGATACTGAGTCTATGGCTAGCACAAGAACGCAACTATCGGCCAGCGAGATCAAGAAGGCGCTGGTTACGCAGATCGAGCGCTACGAGGAAGAGCTGCACGCCGAGGAGATCGGCGAAGTCCTACAGATCTCCGATGGTGTGGCCCGCATATGGGGCCTCAGCTCGGCCATGTCGAACGAGATGCTCGAGATCGAGTCAAGCGAGACGGGTGAGACGGTCACGGCACTCGCGGCCAACCTCGAAGAGGACAACATCGGTGCGATCGTGCTGGGAGACTACCTGAAGCTCAAAGAGGGTGATTCCGTGCGCCGCACCGGTCAGGTCCTCTCGGTTCCCGTCGGGCCGGAACTGATTGGCCGCGTCGTGGACCCGTTGGGCGAACCGCTTGATGGTAAAGGTCCGGTCGAGTGCAGCCACCGGATGCGAGTCGAGCGAAAGGCGCCGGGCATCGTCTACCGCCGGCCGGTGAAAGAGCCACTGCAGACCGGCCTCAAAGCCATCGATTCGATGACGCCCATTGGTCGGGGGCAGCGGGAGCTGATCATCGGTGACCGCCGCACCGGCAAGACCGCCATCGCCGTGGATACGATCATCAATCAGAAGGGCGGGGACGTCATCTGCGTCTACGTCGGCATCGGGCAGAAAGCGTCGACCATCGCGCAATTGGTCGATCGGTTGGAGCAGGAAGGCGCCATGGAGCACACGATCGTAGTCGCGGCGAATGCCAGTGACCCCGCGACGCTCCAGTACGTGGCCCCCTACTGCGGCTGCACGATGGCGGAGTACTTCATGTACAAGGAAGGCAAGCATACGCTTTGCATCTACGATGACCTGTCGAAGCAGGCGCAAGCCTACCGCCAGCTTTCGTTGGTCCTGCGGCGCCCGCCGGGCCGTGAGGCGTATCCAGGCGACATCTTTTACAACCACTCGCGCCTCTTAGAGCGGGCGGCCAAGATCACCGAGGACGCCGAGATCATCAAAGACCATCCCGAGATCGAGAAACCGGGCGGCTCACTGACGGCGCTCCCCGTCATCGAGACGTTGGCAGGCGACGTCACCGCCTACATCCCGACGAACGTGATTTCGATCACCGACGGCCAGATTTATCTCGAGGGCGATCTCTTCTACGCCGGCATTCGCCCGGCGATGAACGTGGGTATATCGGTGTCGCGTGTCGGTGGCTCGGCCCAGCTCAGGGCGATGCGCCAGGTGGCCGGTCGGCTGCGACTCGACCTGGCCCAGTTCCGTGAGCTCGAGGCGTTCGCGCAGTTCGCCGCCGAACTCGATGCCGCCACGCAGCGACAGCTTGGCCGCGGTGAGCGAATGGTCGAGGTGCTGAAACAAGGTCAGTATCAACCGCTCCCCGTCGAGAACCAGGTGATGATCATTTTTGTCGGTGCCAATGGTTACCTCGACGACGTGGAAGTTGCCGACGTTCGCCAGTGGGAGGCCGGCTTCCATGACTTCATGCGTGCGAGTCACCCTGAGGTCGGTGCCGCGATTCGCGAGGAAGGCAAGATTTCCGACGAGACGGAAGAGAGTCTTCGAGCGGCTATCGAGGAATACAAGGCGCTCTTCGCGGCCGGCCCTGGCAAGAAAGAAACGGCGGCAAAGGCGGCGGTAGGCGACTAGGTCTATGCTGAAGGCACGCGATATCCGACGGCGGATCAAGTCCGTCCAGAACACTCGCCAGATTACGCACACGATGGAGATGGTGGCGGCGTCCAAGTTGCGTCGCGCACAGGATCGGGTGCGTGCGGCGCGGCCGTATTCCGAGAAGCTGTCGGAGGTCATCGCCGGACTGTTCACGTCCGAGTTGGCCGAAAAGTACCCGATCTTGCGTCAGCCGGCGGAGGTGCGCCGGTCGGCGCTGGTTCTACTGACGAGCAATCGCGGGCTCGCCGGTGGATACAACGTCAATCTGATTCGCAAGGCTCGCCAGCGGTTGAGCGAACTGCGAGGCGAAGGCGTCGAGGTCGAGTTTCACGTCATCGGCAGGAAGGCCATCACTTTCTTCAGGTTCAGGAAGGAGCCGATGACAAGCCAGCGAACGGATATATCAGATCGACCGTCGCTGGAGGACGCGCGTTCGGTCATCGACCCGCTCATTCCTCGCTTCGAGGCTGGGGAACTCGACGCCGTCGACATCGTGTACTCACATTTCCAGAGCGCGCTCACCACGCCGCCTGTGTGCGCCCGGATCTTGCCGGTGACGGCGGGTCAGGACGCGGCGCGGCACTCGAACTACATCTTCAGTCCGTCGAGCGAGGAAATC
>JASFMO010000241.1:0-5697 GCA_050117535.1 Gemmatimonadales bacterium
GAGCGAAGCTGGACTTCTCGGTGCTGCCCTGCGCCATTAGCGGATCCGTGGTCAACGACAGGTGATCGATTCCCGAGAAAGATCGTCCCGTAGCGGAGAGTGTTACGGATAACGATTGCGCTCAAAGCCGTCAACGATACACGACGGGCTGTGGCAGGGACTGGATTGGTTGACAGTCCCGAGACCCGCGTCTACACTAGCGCCTCATGTTCACTCGGAATGGCGTCCGTGCGTCCGGCATCGGAGCTGGCTTCCTGTCCTTGTTCATCCTCGCGGCGTCCGGCACTGCCCAGACACCCCGCCGCATCGCCGCTGTGCGAAGGCTCTCAGCCTTCGAGATGGTGAAGGCTGAGCAGCTGCTGCGAGACAAGCTCCCGTGTCTCGGTTGTCACGAGTTAGGCGGAGAAGGAGGGCGCATCGGGCCGAGCCTGTCTGGTCTGAAGGCGACCCGGCCACCCGACTACGTGTTCGCCATGATCAGCGATCCGCAGGCGACGGTCCCGGGCGTGGTCATGCCGCAAGTGCCGCTGACGCGGAAGTACACCTGGACGAAAGCTAGGTTTGACTTCCAACTCGAACGCGAAGGCGTAGCCCGCGTTGTCCCGGAAGGACCGTCGGTGGTGCACACGACGCTCGAGCTGATCGGCAACTACCTACTGCAACGTGAGCCGGCACGGGAGTCGCCGCCGAAGCTGATACCGCGACCGCCACCGGCGCCTTTGGATGAATCGGCGGACAGCGCCACGCTCTATCGACACTACTGCGCGGATTGTCACGGTGAGGAAGGAAAGGGTGATGGGCCCAATGGGAGATTCTTGCCCGTGCAACCGGTGTCGCATGCCGACGCCGCCTACATGTCGGAACGACCCGATGACTCGCTGTTCGACGCGATCTATTCCGGCGGCTATATCATGAATCTCAGTCCGCGAATGCCGCCCTATGGCAGTACCCTATCCCGCGAGCAGATCTGGAGTCTGGTTCGTTACCTGCGTGTGCTGTGCGACTGTCAGGGTCCGGCTTGGTCTCGAGATGGAAGGCGATGAGTAGGAATAGGCGGACCCGTTCACAGCCAGGGGCGCGTTCCCCTGAGGCGCCGCCGTCGCCCGGGTCGCCGTCGCGAAGCCGTTGGTTTGTGTGGGTCGTTGGTCTCTTCATCCTGGCGGGAGCGATTATTGTTGCCCGGGCGATTCTAGAGCGGGGATCGGGACTCGGGGCGATGAGCTTCCCGGCTCCGCTGTCCGAGGTCCGCGACACCGGTGCGACGTTCGACGATTTTGTCGGATCGGACGAGTGCGAGGAATGCCACAAGCCAGAGTACGATGCCTGGAAGGCGTCCACGCACGGTAATGCGGGCGGGTTGCCCGGTGAGGTGCGGATCATCGCCCCCTTCAACGGCGCGACCCTACGGTTCCGCGATGCCGTAGTGACCCCGTTCACGGCGGCGGACGGCAAACTGGCTTTTCGGGTAGAGGAGCAGAACGGGGAGGTGCAAGTCTTCGAGGTTGCCGGCGTGGTGGGCGGCGGCCATATGGTGGGTGGTGGCACGCAGGCGTTCTTCACGGAATATCCCGACGGCACCGTTCGTTTCCTCCCCTTCGACTACATAAGGCAGGAAGGGGTCTGGTTCTGCCAAACGGCGGGACGCTCGGAACAAGGCTGGGCACCGATCACGCCGGACATGGCTCTTTCGGATTGCAATGACTGGCCGCCGAGTCGGGTGTTGGGAGTTCATGACCGCTTCGCCAACTGCCAGCAGTGTCACGGCAGCCAGATTCTGTTGAGCTACGATGCGGCAGAGAAGCGATACCGCACGCAATTCACGACCCTGGCCATCAACTGCGAGTCGTGTCACGGGCCTGGTAGGCGGCACATCGAAATCGCCGACTCTGACTCGATTGACTCCGTGACCGACATCGGCGCGGAAGCTCTCGCGACGCGGGACAAAGATGGATCGCTGCAGGTTTGCTTTCAGTGCCACGCGGTCAAGGCGGAATTGCACCCGGGCTTCATCTCCGGCAGGCCGTTGGAGGAGTCGTTCAGCGACTTGCTGCTGCTGTTGAGCTATCGGCCCTACTTTCCTGACGGCCGCATCCGACTGTTCGCCTACCAGCAGCAGCATCTCTACAGCGACTGCTACTTGAACGGCTCGATGACGTGCGTGGACTGCCACGATCCCCACAGCCAGCACTACCGGGACATTTGGGGCGAGCCGCTGGTCGGCCGTTTCAGCGATGGGCAGTGCCTGGATTGCCACCCGAGCAAGGCCGAGGAAGTAGAGGTCCGGGCGTCCGACTACGATTCGCTATGGTCGGTCGACTACGGGCCGGCGGGGAGGACGAACCCGCGGGCTGCGAGCGCCGAGCCAATCGCTCGAATCAACGCTCATACCTATCACCGCATCAACACGCCGGGCAGTCGCTGCATCGACTGCCACATGCCGTATCTGCAGGAGCCGGACGTCGGCACACGGCTGCGCTATTCGCGCTCCGACCACACGATTCCAATCCCGCGGCCCGAGATCGACGCGTTGTTCAACATCGAGAACGCCTGCGTGAAGTGTCACCGCGAACGATCGCTGGACGACGTCCGCGAAAAGGTCGAGGAGTGGTACGGTGAACTGAAGCCGGTCAAGCGTCTCATCGACGGCTTGATCAACGCGCGTGGTATCGAAGACCGGGTGGAAGCGGCTCGGTTGATGCTGGGGCCGGACGAGCCGTATGTCGCGCTGCAGTTCACGAATCTAGCGTACTACTTCTTGACCTACCTCGGTCCAGATATGCCGGACCTGGAGGATGAAGTCGTCGGCTACCTGCAAAACCTGTCGGAGAGCGAGGATCCCGACCTCCAGTCGCTCGCCCTGGCAAGCCTCCATCTGGCGCATGGCAACGACCCTGCCGTTCGGTCGTATCTGGGGGGTCGGCTGCGAGGACTTGGCCCGCGGGACGGTATCATCCGGCGGCGGTGGGTGTGGGTGCTGGATTTTCGCGGCACGGCGTACCGGTCGAGGAACGAGCTACAAGCCGCGCTGACAACCTATCGCAAGGCGGAAGAGATCCTTCCCAGGGATGCCGAGGTTCTTGGCAACCTAGGGATTGTCCAGGGTGACTTGGCCGACTATTCGGCGGCGACGGACTACTTCCGGCGCAGCCTGGAGGTCGATTCTCAGCAACCGCACGTGCTCGCGAGCCTCGCCTTCGCGCTGGCCATGCAGGGCGATTTCGAGAGCAGCACCGCTGTCTATCGCGAGGCGATCGAACTCAATCCGTACTCGGCCGCGACCTACTACAGTCTAGGGAATGCCTTGATGCGCGGACGCAATCTCGAGGGGGCCGTTAATGCCTATCTGCGTGCCGTTGCGCTCGAACCGGCGAAGGCGGAAGCCCACTTCGCGCTTGCCCAAGCTTACCAGCTACAGAATCGCCTGGAGCCGGCGATCGCCGCGCTCGAGCGCGGACTCGAGTACAACCGCCGTAACCCGGCCGCGCGGCAGCTACTCGCCAGGTTGCGAGATGAGGTTGCACCGCTCCCGCGATAGTCGGGAAACTCCAGACTGCGCTTACCCCAGCCATCGCCGGCGTTTGAAGTACATGACCATTAGGACTGCGACTACGGCCATCGCGAAGAGCGCGAGGGGATAGCCCCAATACCAGTTAAGCTCGGGCATGTTCCACGGTGATTGATCGGAATTGAAGTTCATTCCATAGATCCCCGCAATAAACGTCAGGGGGATGAAGATCGTCGCAATGATGGTCAGTACCTTCATGATCTCGTTCATGCGATGACCGACGCTGGATTGATAGAATTCCATCAGGCCAGCGCTCAGCTCGCGGTAGGTTTCGACAAGATCGATGATGCGAATCGCATGGTCGTAGCAGTCACGCAAGTACGTGCGTGTGGTGTCGGATATCAAAGCGATCGGGTCTCGCATCATCGAGTTGAGTACATCTCGCACGGGCCAGATGGCGCGCCGCAATCCCAGCATAGCGTGTTTCGTCTCGAAGATCTCGCCGATGATATCGGAACTGGGTTCGATAGCGATTCGATCCTCGAGGTCGTCGAGCCGCTCTGTGAATGCTTCGAGCACGGGGAAATACGCGTCGATGATCGCATCCAGCAGTGCATAGGCCAGATAGTCCGAGTTGAGGAAGCGATGGCGCGGGACATCTCGCAAACGCTTCCGGACGGGGTCGAAAGAATCGCCGGGTCTTTCTTGGAACGTCAGGACGTAACCCTCGCCGAGGAACAGATTCAGTTGCTCGGTGCTGAACTGCCCTCCGTCCGTGCGCGGCATACGAAGAACGATGAAGATGTGATCGGGATAGTCCTCCAGCTTAGGGCGTTGGTTGGCGTTCGCCACATCTTCCAGCGCGAGGGCGTGCAGGTCGAAGATCTCGCCGATCGCGCTGAGCGTCTCGGCGTCGCCGAGCCCGTCCACGTTCACCCAAACCAGGGGCCATTGTTCGCGCAGTTGATGAATCGCTTGGATGTCGTCGACGGATTCCTCAACGAGATTCTGATCATCGAAAGCGTAGGCCCGAATCACAGGTGGCGGCGCCTGCGGATCAACGGTGACGGTACCGGGCGGCGCTCCGGGCGCCGTGCGAGGGCTGATGCGAGGCCACTTCTTCCACGATATCTGGCTGATGAACATTTGCCCCTCCAAACTGGGTTCCGCTCTCAACGCTTTCCGTCAAACCGTCGGCTGTGGTGCGCTTTGCGGTTTGGAAATGATCGGCCAACCGGGCAATGCCGCTACCCAACGGTCAGCATCGTCGACTGCCAGCTAGGCCCATATCTGAACCGGTTTCTGTGTATCCCGAGTCTGCTGTATACTTTAATGCGGCCTTGGCATCCAGTGAAACAGTAGACTAGCACGGCAGCACGCCCTATGGGAATCTACACGCAGACAAACCGGTGGCAGTGCGGTCCTTTTGCGCTGAAGCATGCTTTGCTCGTCCACGGAATCCTCGTTCCGGAGTCGGAGATCTCGCGGGCGGCCGGTACGACCTGGCGCGGCACGGATGAAGCCGGGCTCAGGCGTGCCGCTCGGAGCTATGACTGTGATCTGCCGATGGTCCGGAGGTTGAACCCCGATCGGGCTCGTAGGGAGCTGGTCGGATACCTCCGGCGCGGTATACCGTGTCTATTGTGCATTCAGGAGTGGGGTCACTGGGTCACGGTGGTGAAAGAGGAGAAGGGGCAGTTCATTCTGCTGGACAGTGAAGAGCCGGCGGTTCTAGCGGTAGCGGGCTGGACAAAGTTGAAGCGGATGTGGGCCTATCACGAAGCGGATGAGTTCGATGAGGAGACGGTCCACACCTTCTTCGATATCCATCCTTTGCTCCCCCGCGGCCGCAGGCGGACCCGGGCACGGTTCTCGTTGGATCGAGCGAGATATCTCCGCCGCAAGTCAAGTCGGGACCTCGCCCGGCTTTGGGATGTCTACGTCGATGATCTCCTGGCTATCTGTCGCCCGCGTGTTCCCCAAAGCCGGGATGTGTTCTCGTTGGGCGAGTTCCTGCGTCGCCACGAGTCGATGATTCTCGACCAACTCGACTATTGGCACGGAGGGATAGAGCGGAGGGCTGCGGCGCGGGTGCTGGAACGCATGCACTTTGTCGCTGACACCTATGGCCTCGTGATACTCCAGGGAGATGAAAAGAGAGCTATCGCGGCGATCAGTATTATCCTTGGCCT
>JASFMO010000242.1:0-5696 GCA_050117535.1 Gemmatimonadales bacterium
TTCCGGTGCTGTTCCATCAGCCGGTTCATGCTTTGCGCCATCTCCTCCATCGTCTCGCACATGCGCTGCATGTTCCGCTGCTGCTCGTTCTGACGGCTCTGCGAGCGCTGCATCTGCTGCGTCACTTCCTGGTTCAACTGCTGCGTGCGCTCCATGACGCGGTTCATTCGCTGCTGCATCTCCTGCATCTGAGCCATCTGCTGCTGCATCTGCTGCTGCATCTGCTGTTGCTGCATCTGCTGTTGCTGCATCTGCTGCTGCTGTTTCGCCTGCTGCTCTTGCTGCGCCTGCTGCTGGCTCTGCCCCTGTTGCCTCTGCTGCTGGCTGGATTGGGCGTACAGGCGCGGGCCGGCGGCCGTGAAAACGGCCAGGGCGAGCGCAACCGCAGTCACTCTGTCAAGCATCCTCATCCTTCTCTCTCCTTCCCCCCGTTTGAAAGGCATACTACGAACGCACCACGATGACGGACCGATGGGCCGAGCCACCGGACTTGTTCGACCTGCCTTTGTGGTTGGGTGCTCCTTTCTAAGGACGACCGACACCGTGGCAAGGTCACTACATGTCACTTACGTGCCACAGCGAAGATAACGACAGCTGAGGGGTCTCCGGCGTTAGGGCACTGGCTGGCTCACGAGAGACCGCGCGAGCCATCACGCGGCCGAGCGGTCCCAGGCCTTGCGAGACGGAAGCCAAACGGTCCATGCTTAAGGCCGACTGATTACCGCCTATCCACTTAGAGCAGACTCGGGGGCTGTGATGGAACGCAGAACGTTCTTGCGAGCCGGACTGGCGATCGGTGCGGCCGGGGTCGCCGGCCCGTATGGCCTTTTCCCCGCTGTTGGCTCCGCCATACCGGCCGACCTCGATGGCACGTTGCGTCTCAACTCCAACGAGAACCCACTGGGAGTCTCTCCGGCTGGCCGGCGAGCGATCATCGAGGCGATCGAGGAGGCGAACCGCTATCCGAGGGAACGCAGGGCCGAACTGGTGGGGGTCCTGGCCAGGCTGAACGGCGTCGAGCCGAAGAACGTCGTTCTGGGCAATGGTTCGACCGAAATCCTGCAGATGGCGGTTCAGGCGTACGCGACGCCGGAAGCCAAGCTAGTCCTGGCGGATCCGACGTACGAGGACGTCCCCTGGTACGCGCAGCCTTTCACCTTCCAACTCGAGAGAGTGCCATTGGACCCGCGGCTGGCTCACGATTTGGGCCGCATGAGGGAACGGGCCGAGTTGGGGGCTAGTCGGGCGCTGATCTACCTCTGCAATCCGAACAACCCGACGGGAACGCTCACGCCTTGCTCTGACATCGATGCCTGGATCGAATCGGCCCGTGATGACACGTACTTCCTAGTCGACGAGGCCTACTACGAGTATTGCGAAGATCCGACCTACTGGTCATGCACCCGATGGATCAACGACCGACCCAACGTCATCGTTTCTCGTAGCTTCTCGAAGATCTACGGCATGGCGGGCATGCGCCTCGGCTACGCGATTGCCCATCAGGACACGGCGGATCGACTGCGCGAATTCATCGGCCGGAACAACGCGAACCAACTCGCTCTGGCGGCGGCGATCGCATCGCTGGCCGACGTGGAACTGATAGGGCGGAGTCGCGCGGCGAACTCGCGTGGCAAGCGCATTCTGCACGACTGTTTGGATGAGCTCGGTCTGGAGCACCTGCCCAGTCATACGAACTTCGTGATGCACCGTATTCCCGGCGATCTCGAAATCTACCAGAGGCGGATGGCCGAGGCGGGCGCGCGTGTCGGGCGCAAGTTCCCGCCGATGTTGGAGTACAACCGCCTGTCGATCGGGCTTCCGGAAGAGATGGAGCGGTTCGCGGAGATTCTGCGCAGCTTCCGGACCAAGGGTTGGGTCTAACCGGGCCCACGGTCGTCGTCGAGTAGCCGACGAATCGCGCGAAGCACCCCTTCGGTGTCGACGAGGCTTTCGAGGGTCAACGCCGCGCGCGAGAAATCGTGGTCGACATTGTGCTCGTGTCGGACGGCGATCACCTGCAGGCCCGCTCCTGTGCCGGACGTGACACCGGACTGAGTGTCCTCGACGACGACGGCGTAACCCCGCTCCAGCTCAAGCCGTTCCAGTGCCAGAAGGTAAGGCTCCGGCGAGGGCTTCTCTGCGCCGACATCTTCGGCCGATACGATCGTGTCAAAGAAGCGGTTCAGCCGCACTCGCGACAGTATCTCATCCATCATCCATCGCAGGCTCGAGCTCACCACGGCCAACCGGTAGCCCTGCCCCCGTAGGGCCTGCAACAGCTCCCCCGCACCTGGACAGAGCTCGAGGCGCACTCTGAGAAGACCCAGATAGGCGGCGCGAAATGCCTGTGAATAGTCTTCGGGATCGGCATCGATCCCGGAGAGCCGAATGAAGGCCTCGATCACATCATCGTAGGCGCGGCCCATCTCGGCATTGTACTGCCAAGGCTCGAGCCTTCCGCCATAGCTGGCGACGGTCTCGGTGTGCGCCACAGCCTTCAGTCCCTCAGTCGAGACCAGGACACCGTCCAGATCGAAGAGCACACCCCGTGCGTCTTTTCGCCCCGCCTGTACCCCTGACTGGTTTATCTTTCCTTCCTCCACTGGTGAAGGTTCTGAAACAACCCGTAGGTGTCGACCTGCACGTTCGCGATGCGCCGGTTGTAGATCATGACATCATCGAAGTACCAGAGAAACGCGAACGGCCGATCTCGCGCGATCACGCGCGCGGCCGCTCGCCAGTGCGGCGTCGCGAGGGGGCTGTTGGGTGCCCCCTCGGCCAGCGGAATGAGGCTATCGAGCGCCGGGCTGACATAGCCTGTCATGTTGATCGGGTGGTCGGCCGGCCAGAAGTGTCCAACCAGGTAGTCGTGCTCCAGAGGAATCTGCCAACCCAGCATGACCGCCTGGAAGTCGCGGCGCTCGAAAACCACGTCGAGCAAAGCGTTGAACTCCAACTGCCGAATACGCATGTCGAGTCCGATCCGTGCGTATTGCGACTGCACTATGGCCGCCGCCGAGAGGCGTCGCCGGTTCCCGGCCTGCGTCAGCAAGGTGAAGCGAAAAGGCTGCCCGTCTCGGTCCAAGACGCCGTTGCCATCGTGGTCCGACCACCCGGCGGCCGCCAGCAGGGCCCGGGCGCTATCGGGTAGATAGGGATCGGGCACCAACTCCTCATCCGCGACGTCGCGGAAGATGGGTGGATACGGTCCTGCCGCTGGACGTGCGTAATCTCCGATCCCCAGCCCGTCCAGTATCGCGCCTCGGTCAATCGCCAGCGAGAGCGCTTCGCGAATCGCCGACTGGCCGAACGGCTCGAATCGCGCTCCGTTCCACGCGATGTAGTCGTAGTAGCGATCCTCGGCCGCCATCGTCCTCCAGCGCTCATCCGCCGCGATCGATTGCGCCCGCGACGCCGTTATCGGGCCCGAGACTTCGAGGGCATCGATGGCGCCTGCCTCGAGCTCTGCCCATCGCGTCGTGATATCCGGGATGACTCGAAACACCACCGTCTCAGTCTGCGGGCGGCCCGTGAAGACCTCAGGGTTGGTCTCGAGAACGAGACGATCCTCGCGTCGCCATTCCGCGACGCGGTAAGGCCCACTGACGACGAGCCGCCGCCCCGGGTTCGTCAGGGCTGGATGTCTGGCGAGGCCCGAGCCGCCCTCCAGAGCGCTCCCGAAGACGTGGGCCGGGACGATGCCGATTTGCGTATCGAAGAGCATGCCCGGATAGCGGCGCCGGAAATGGAAAACCACCTCTCGATCGCCGACCGCTACCACCGAGTCGAGGTATTGCCACGTATCAGCATACGGTGAAGCGATCGCCGGGTCCCTCAGGGTCGTGTAGGTGAATACCACGTCGCCCGCGTCGATCAGGTGGCCATCCGACCAAACCGCGTCTTCTCGCAAAGCGAACGTCAGCGTCGTCGAGTCGGCGTTGCAATCCCACGCTTCCGCTAGAGACAGGTCGTCCACAACGTATTCCAGCGCGCCATCTCCCCAACGAGCCGACAACAGGCTCAAGTACAACTGAGCGTTGATTTCGCCGTCCAAGGCGGTGTTGCGCAGAATCGGCAGAAAGGTGGAGACATCCGACGATACGCCGATGACGATGCGATCGACACCTCGCGACGGTGTGCAGGCATGCAAGACGAGCAACAAAAACGTCAGCACGGCCACTCCGACCGCGCCGTTCGCGGAGCCGCCCTCAGGTCGAGACAAAGCCATTGGCCATTGACACAGACTGCGCCCAGCTCAGTAGCGCAACGTGGAAACGACCGGGAAATGGTCCGACGGGTATCGGCCACGCCGCGAGGTACGGACGATTGCCGCGCTTTCGACCTCCCATCCGTCGGAAACGAGAATCCCGTCGATCTTGGCGCCGCTCGTCAGGCCATCGAATCCGTGAAACGTTCCCACTTCGGTCGCGTCCGGATGTACGACCCGAAAGCTGTCGCGTATCCCGCGGTACGAGCCTGATCCGGCCCGGCCCGTGAGAAGCAGCATAGCTGGATTATCCTCACCCGCGTTGAAGTCCCCCATCACGACTACCGGAGCAGGACTCGAGCGTTGTCGGATTCGATCCACCAGCAGTTCCGCGCTTCTCTCTCGCGACGATTGTGACTCGTGGTCCCAATGAACGTTGTAGACATAGAGGCCCCGACCCGAGGCGCGATCCAGAAGCCGTACCCAAGTACAGATCCGCGGCAACCGTGCGCCCCAACCCATCGATCCGGGCTCGGCGGGCGTATCCGAGAACCAGAATGTGCCCTGCTCCGCTACCTCGAATCGGGCCGAACGAAAGAGTATGGCGGCGTACTCACCGGCCGTACCGCCGTCGTCCCGGCCGACGCCGATCTGGGCGTATTCGGGAAGCGCGTCCGCTATCTCGTCCAACTGGAAGCGCAACGCCTCCTGGATCCCCAAGACGTCGGGCGCTTGCTCGCGAATCACCTCGACCACAAGATCGCGCCGGTATGCCCAGCTGTCCTCACCGTCGTCCGCGGTCCCATAGCGAATGTTGAAGCTCATGACCGCGACGGGCTCGGATCGGCCCCCCCGGTCGGTGCCAGCACAGGCCCCGAACGCTGCGGCGACAACCAGCGCCACCAAAGCTCGAGAACACGTCACGGCCGGCACTCCACCAGCAACGTGGCGATCTCGTGCGGCCGTAGTGACAGACGCACCCTCCGGCCGTCCGCCTTCACAGGCTCCAGCGGATCCTCGAGCAGGTTGGCTCGCCAGGCGCGCCGCACGGGACAGGCGACCGTCACCTCTGCTTCCGATCCGACACCGTGCCACTCGACCAGACGTAGCACCCAGTTCTCGGAATCCTCGGCGCGCTTGAGCCAAGCCACCTCCACGTTCGCCGGCTTGGCCGATGCGAAGGACACATCTCTTCCCAGGCTTCCGTCGTGCTCGGGCTCGTAGGCGGCGAGAAGCGGCACGTTGTACTCGGCCGCCCGCCGCACAGTCTCGGCGGTCCGCCAGTCGCCCGCATGCGGATACACGGCGTACCGAAACCGATGCGTGCCGCGGTCGGCTAACGAGTCGGGCCAGACGGGCGACCGCAAGAGCGTCAGACGCAATACGTTGTCCCGGTAGTCCCAACCGTACTTGCTGTCGTTCAGCAGGCTGACGCCGTAGTCCGCTTGCGAGACGTCGGCCCAGCGCTGTCCCGAAACCTCGACATTGG
>JASFMO010000243.1:0-5634 GCA_050117535.1 Gemmatimonadales bacterium
GAGGCGAACAACGGCACGAGCGGTACCCAGGCGTCGACGCTCTTCGGGAACTGCGCGTCCGGGTGGAGGATCTGGAAGCCGGGCGGCAGCACGCCGACCACGGTGAAGACCTGCCCGTCTAAGTTGAGCGTGGTGCCGATGATACCCGGCTCGGCGCCGAAGCGACGCTTCCAGAACCCGTCGCTCAAGACCAACACCTTGTTGGCGGCTCCGTGATCGTCGGCCTCGGTCATCAGCCGACCGAGTTGCGGCTCGACATCCAGCACCGAGAAGAAGGTCCCCGAGGCTGCGGCGACGTCCAGCTGCTCCGGCTCGCCGGCACCGATCAGGCTGGCCGTGGTGGGGACGACTACGCCGACCTCCTCGAACGTCGTGTTGAACTCGCGCAATTCCTCGAACTCGGGACCCGATAGCCAGTTCTGCGGCAGGTCGATGCCGAAGTTGGTCCAGATGAGGGTGAGCCGATCGGGATCGGAATAAGGCAACGGCCGCAACAACACGGCATTCACGACGCTGAACACCGCCGTATTGGCTCCGATACCCAGCCCGAGCGTCAGCACCGCCACGAGCGTGAAGCCCGGCGCGTGGCGGAGCCGACGAATCGCGTATCTGAGGTCTTGGAACAGGCTGGATGACATGAACGCCTCCGGGAGCTCTCCGGCCAACTGGGTCGCAGAATTGTCTCGTTGTTCACCAGGAAGTCGGGATCGTGAACGCCCCGTCTGCCTACCTCAGCCCTACGCAGGACCGAAAGGCTCGGTTTCCGCTTCAGGGGCGAAAAGTTCCCGGCAGCCAGCCGTCGTATTCCCGTTGGAGCCGCAGCCCGTGCTAGGCATCGCTCGTTCGTTGCCCCCGCCGATTCCTCGTGGCATAATGTCGGAAATCAGAGGGGAACGTTGGGCTGAGGCACCCAATTGCGCCACACGCCAGGCCGCACAGTGCTCCCCGCGAGCACGAAAGGAGTTCTTGCCATGGCTAGCTTCGAGAGCGCAAACCTCGACCACGAGCTGGCAGATAAGTTCGTTCTATTCAAACTAGGCACGAAGCTTCGCTTCTTGCCGGAGGAACTCGGCAGCACATGGCTGCTGCAGTTTGAGTTCTGGGAGAAGGACCCGCTGAAGGACGACCCAATCCCCCTGGTGCCCAAATCCGTCAGCTTTGGTGAGGTCGACGCGAACAAGATACGGTACTACTTCCAGCCGCCCCAGGAAGAGTTCGAGCTCTCCCAACAAGTGGAGATTGCGTCCCACCTCGTGAACACGGAGCCCGGCAAGGAGGAAGTCTACTCGAAGCTCGAGCTCAAGCCCGTGGGCGAGGGATCCACCTTCACGTCGGCAGAGACGAACACCAACGTTACGCAGGTGGACGTCTAGAACGCTCCACCACTTCGGCGCCTGAAATAGCGAGTGCTCCGGTCGGGGCACTCGCCTCGCTCAACCGTCCGCTTCGCGTTTCGGTCCAGCCAGGCCCCAGCGCCGGCAACCGTGGGGGCACGAAGGCGTGGCTCCGACCGGGCGACCCGTACGTCCCGCCGGCAGGGCGGGACGGTGGGTGCCACGTGTTGCGAACTAAGTCTCAGGCCGGGTTGGTGAACCAGATCGCCGGCTCGCCGGCCACGCCGGCGTTGGCCATCACTTCGCGCAAGCGCTCGGACCCGACAAACCCCTGGGCCGACTGCAGCGTCTCGAAGTCATGCCAGACAGTCACGTCGTTCGGGTCCTCCGTCGACTGGAAGACGGCATCACCGACCACTCCCATGCCCTTCCGCTCGGCGTCGAAATCGTCGTAGGCCTGCTTCCAGGTGGCGAAGTCGCTGACGGGGTGACGGACGAACATGCGAATCATGTTGACCTCCTGCGATGGGTCATGACCAAGACGGACCCAACGGGCGGTGACCACCTCGACCGCGTCGTTGCTGCGGGGACGGCCCGCCGCTCATCACAGACAGGACGACCACGTAAAGCGTGCGGCGCTGGAGCTGACGACCTTAGACCGGGCACGGGTCGACGGAACCGCCGCCGGCGTGTGAGGTGAAGCCATCGAGTCGCACGAGTCCTGTCTATGAATCGTTGGGGCGACGAACGGCCTAGTTTACGACAAGGAGGTGATTAATGCAACCTGAGCGCTTCACCCACTCCTCACGCCGCCGCGCACGTGAGGGCGGCGCGGCCCGGCCTTGCCCAGCCCGGCTAGCCGAGGAGCGCGTTCAAGCGGCGGCTCAATTCTTCGCGGACGGTGCGGAAGGACTCCAGGATCTGGTCCTCGCTCCCCGCCGCGGCGGCGGGATCGGGGAGCGGCCAATGCAGCCGACAGGCCTGACCCAGCCAAACGGGACAGACCTCTTCGGCGCACAGCGTGATCACGGCATCGACATCGCGGCCTTCGGTTTCGCGTAGCTCATCGATGCCTTTCGAGCTTTGACCCGAGGCATCGAGGCCGATCTGGTCCAGCGCGCGAATCGCGAAGGGGTTGACGCGCGACGGAGCCGATCCCGCCGAAGAAACGCGTACGCCCTCGGGCGCCAGGCTGCGGGCGATCGCTTCCGCCATCTGGCTGCGCGCCGAGTTGGCGACGCAGAGGAAGAGCAGATGCCGCGGGCGAAGCGCACGGAGGATGCGAGCCTCGAGCAACCACTCCGGCGGCACGCCCTCTCCACCTTCGTACCGACGGCAAGCAAAAGCCGGCGGCGCGGCGTCCAGCCCGACGACGTCCTCGCCGTTGATCCGCACGGTCGGCGACCCGGGAAAGGCCAGCCTCTCTGCTTCTTCCTTGCTGCGAACCACCGTGCGAGCGATGTCGGTTTTGGGCAACAGTCGGGCCGTGACCCGAAGGAGCAGCTGCTCCGCTCGCTCGGCGTGCGGGCACTCGGGGATCACCAGGAGCTCTATGCGCAGGGCCATGACCAACTACTCTCCTCTTCCGACCGCAGACGCAGCCGCGGCCGGCTGATGATAGAAACGACGCTTCGCCCACAGCGATACCTGAACCAGGCCGATCAGCACCGGAACCTCGACCAGCGGGCCGATCACCGTCGCGAAGGCCGGCTGTGAGGCGATCCCGAACACCGCGATCGCCACAGCGATGGCCAGCTCGAAGTCATTGCTGGCGGCCGTGAGCGCCACGGTCGTCGTCTCGGGGTATTCGCCCCGCAGCAGGCGCGCGCCCAAGAAAGTGATCGCGAACATCGCCACGAAGTAGATCGTCAGCGGGATCGCGACCCGCACCACATCATAGGGGAGCTGCACGATCAGCTCGCCCTTCAACGAGAACATGACCACCACGGTGAACAGCAACGCCGCCAGCGTGATCGGGCTGATGCGCGGGATGAAGACGCGCTCGTACCATTCCTTGTCTTTAAGCCTCAGTAGCGTGAACCGGGTGATCAGGCCGGCCAGAAACGGGACCCCGAGGTAGATGAACACCGTGCGCGCGATCTCTCCCACGCTGACATGTAGCTCCGCGCCCTGGAAGCCGAAAAAGGGGGGCAATAGCGTGATGAACAACCAGGCGTAGAACCCATAGAACAGCACCTGAAAGACGGCGTTGGCCGCCACGAGCCCGGCAGCCAGATCGTGGTCTCCCTCGGCAAGGTCGTTCCAGACCAATACCATGGCGATGCAGCGGGCCAGGCCCACAAGGATCAGGCCCACCGCGTAGCCGGGCAGATCACGCAGCAGTAACAAGGCCAGCGCGAACATCACCAGCGGTCCGATCACCCAATTCTGGAACAGTGACAGAGCGAGGATTCGCTTGTGCCGCAGGACGATAAAGAACTTCTCATAGCGGACTTTGGCGAGCGGCGGATACATCATCAGGATCAAACCGATCGCGATGGGGATCGACGTGGTGCCGATCTGGGTCGCTCGGTTGAGCGACTGAACCGGTTCGGGCCACAGGTAGCCGATGGTCACGCCGAGAGCCATGGCGGCGAAGATCCAGACCGTCAAGTAGCGATCGAGGAACGATAGTCGGCGTGCGACTGAGGTACCCGCAGCCGCGGTCACGATTTCATCTCCGCGGCCGCCGTCGCAGCCGGAGGCCCGACAGGGGCCGACGGCTGACAGCGTTGAGCCCGCATGTCCTGCAACTGCTTGGCGATGTCAGGGAGCGGAGCGTCCCGAAGCAGCTGTCGCAGAGTGTTCAGCACCAGACGGCGATCGTCGTTGGGCGGCGTGGCGATCCGGTAGTACACCCAAAGCCCGTCGCGTCGGTCTTGGACGAGGCCGGCGTGAAGCAGGTAGCGCAGGTGCCGGGAGGTCTTCGACTGCGTGAGCTGGAGGAATCGCTCGAACTCGCAGACGCACAGCTCCCGGTGGCGAAACAGAAGCGCGAGCATCTGGAGGCGAATGTCCTCGGAGAGCGCCTTGAACAGTTGAGGGAGATGGTGCATGGGGTTGGACCTCGCGTACATTCGTTTATCCGGTTATACGGCGCTATTCTACCCAACCACACAATGGGCGTCAACCCCACCCTATCAACCCAAACCCGGCCGGCGAAATCGCCTCCACGTCTGGCCGGATCGTTGACTGTCGGAAACATCGAGGAGCGACGCCTTTTCTCGATGATGCGGGCATCATCTAGGGTGCTCTTGACGTTCGTCCTGTATGCTCCAGTCGGAAATCGAAACCTATCTATTATTTCGATGTAATCCGGTTAGTTTAGTGAAGCGCTTCGCGGTCCACGGACCGTGGGGCACTTAGCTCTCGGGTGTCACCCCGCGCGGTGTCAGCGAGATTCGAACTCAACACACGGAGGTCAGTGAGTGGCGAGAAAGCCGAACTACGGATTCGAGAAGAAGCAGCGGGAAATCAAGAAGCAGAAGAAGAAAGAAAAGAAGGCCGAGAAAAGACGGTTGAAGAGAGAGGCCGCCGGCGGCGAGGCCGACGTAACCGCCGAAAGCGAGGACGAGCAGCAGCAGCAGCAGTAGCGGTGGCAGCAGCAGGACAACGACACGCCGATCAAGCCGCCGAATCGGTGAAAAGACGGCCAGCCGAGTAACAGCCCGGCCACTCAATCTGGCGTCCGGTCTCGATCCGCGCCATTCCGGTCGAGGCTTGTTGACCGTTTCCGCCGGTGCATCAGCGCCAGGACGCCGATACCGATCCACGCCACGTCGATGCCCACGGACGGCATCGCGCCGTAGTAGAAGGCGTTGATCCCCAGACAGAGACTGCCGACGATGTTCAAGGCCTGATAGCGGATCGACGACCCACGTACCTTTCCAGCCGAGACGAGGAAGTAGGCGAGCAGCAAGAGGGCGGCGCCAAGCCAACCCCCGACATCAATGAGTATCTTCATCGGGATAGCCAGTGAATTCGTACGCCCTGTCCCGGGCCAAGCAGACGCGGGCGCTGGTCATCGGTTCGGCAGACAGCGTGCGGCGACCGCCACTTAGGTTGCAGGCGATCGAGCCGGGCCCCGTCGCCGTTCGAACGTGGGTCGAAGCTTATCGATCGGTCCGCAAGCGGTCCAGGGCCCGCCGCGCGCTCTCCACCTGCGGGAGCAACTCGGGATCCGGATCCGACCACAGCTCGAGGAAGTTCTGGTAGTGTCGGGCCGCGGCCGCCAGGTTGCCGCGGGCAACTTCCAGGTCGGCCAGCCGGCGTTCGGTCTGTGGCAGGGTCAGGAGGGAGA
>JASFMO010000244.1:0-5625 GCA_050117535.1 Gemmatimonadales bacterium
CAGGTCGCCCAGTTCATCCGCGGTCTCGGCCACGACGCCCGCGCACACATCGACGGGAACTATCGCGTCGTCTGCCCGCTGGTGGCGCGTGACGCCGGGCTGGGAGAGATCGGACGCATGGGCTTGCTGATGACGCCGCAACTGGGCCCGCGCGTGAGGATCGCCGTGGTGACGACGGACTTGCCGCTCGTGACCGACGAGCGGAACTGCAATCCCACCACGATCGACTTCTGTGTACACTGCAAGAAATGCGCAGACGCCTGTCCCAGCCGGGCGATTCCCTTTGAAGACCGTGAAGAGATCGATGGTGCCAGGCGATGGCAGATCGACTCGGAGGCGTGCTATACCTTGTGGTGCAAGCTGGGCACCGACTGTGGCCGCTGCATGTCTGTCTGCCCGTACTCGCATCCCGATAACCTGCTGCACAACCTGGTGCGGCGCGGCATCAGAAACTCACCGTTGTTTCGGCGTGCGGCTATCTGGGCGGACGACTTCTTCTATGGCAAGCACGCGCCGCCGTCGCCTCCGCCGGACTGGATGCCACTGCCCCCTCCGGGATGACTTCAAGCCGAGAGCGGTAGTTCTAGCAGATGTCAGAGAGCTTCCGAAGGTTCTGTAATCTGCGGCCTAACTCAGCGTTTGCAGCTGGTGCTGGGTTCTATGGGGCGGCTGCGTGGAGGTAGAGGCTCTCTTCCTTCAGCGTCGATGTGGAAGCGCACTACGAATGCGTACAGGACAGCGTGGTATGACGCTAAGCACCGAACAGCCAGGGCGCTTCGAGATCGGGTTCAGGTCTCACCCCGGTCATTTCGGTACATCCTTGAAGCATTCTTCGTAAATCTGTTCGATTTCAGTAACCTCTTCGGCCGTTAGCGCGCGGAACTCTCTGGTACGAGCTCGATCGGAAAGCTCACCCCGGTTCTGGCGGAGGAAACGGTGTAGCAGATCGATAGTGTCAGAAGACATGTCCACGATCTGCTGGGTGCGTTCGACGAATCGGTCGTACCCTTCCAGAAAGGCGACCTCCTCCGGCAGGTCCCGTTTGACGGTCTCCTTAACGCAGCGGTAAAGGAACTCGGCGTGGGCGGAGGCGTCGAAATACCGGTAGTGATCGACGGTCTCATTCAAGACTTGTACGTTCTTGTGCTCAGTCACCTCCCAATCGATACAATCGAGCAACGGGCGTGAGTAAGATTCGAGCACTCGGCGGTACTCTCGGACGTTCCGCAGGATCGCAGCGCTTATTGGGAAGGGCAGCTCAGGAGGATTGTACCCCGCTTCCGCGAGGACATGATGGATCAGCCATCGATGAACGCGTCCATTACCGTCTTCGAACGGATGGACATAGAGAAACCCGAACGCCACCACGGTCGCCGCGATCACGGGGTCGATGCCAGCTCTGGTGGCTCGGTTCTCATAGTCCAGGATCCCTTCGATCAAGTCGCGTAAGTCCTGCACGCGTGCACTGATGTGCTCCGGCAACGGGTCACGAGTGCGTCGATCTCGTGGCCCCACAAATCCCCCTTCCTCTCTCAGCCCAATGTGGACGAAGCGATCATCTCCTATCACAACCCGCTGGAGACGCACCAACTCGTCGATTGTGAGTTCACGAGAACCAGCCTCGGCAATGGCCTGGCCCCAGCGCCTGGCGCGGTCCTGCGGTGGTCTCTCACCCTCGATCTGGAACGAGGCCTGGCTGTCGTCAAGCAGGAGAAAAGCGGCGGCTCGAGCGATGACGTCGGGATTGGTCCGCCCCGCCACCTCCCGTGCCTCCTTGTCGAGTTCTTCCGCGGCGAGGCTCCGAAGCTCGTTCGTCCAGCGGACCATTGGACAGAAACGTGGGGTGCCCGGCAGGTTGTTCCGCACTCTATGCCGCTTCGACAGCTCTCCGTTGCCTAGAGCGATCTGGAGAGAGCTGTCCACGACTGGAACGGCTCGGGGCCGGCCCGGAAGGTCCGGGACGTCAAGCGTGCGGCCAGTCAGCCATTCATACAGGAACCAGAGTCGGCGCGTATACTTCCCAGTGGGTGATTCGCGAACGAGAGATGCGAGTATATCGGGCGACACCTTCTCAAAAAGGGCTTTGAGGACCGAGAGATTCAGCCCTTCGTACTTGAGTGCAAACTCGAGATGCGCTTCTACTGTATCGTTGGGTCTCAAACGCCGGGGCAGAACCTGCCAGTCGGAGCTGGGCGACGGCTCATGGCGCTCAGCGATCATCGTGAGGTAGGGAGGTGGAGGGACTCGAAGCCCATAATGATCCAGGAGTGCGCTGTATCCGGCGGACCAGCCGGTTTCGGGGAGCGCGTGGTCGTGCCAGCGCCGAAGCGGCTCGGGGGCGTTTCTGCGAAGCGGGGTATTCATCGCTCACTTGGGATGTTGGTTATGATACATGCCATCTTGCGAAAGTATTCGCGTGTTCTAGAAAACTTTCGCAGTTCAAGTATGCCTTGAGAATATAGTCGCAAGCGCTCCCTAGGCAAGGCGAAGCGGCCACATCGAGTTCAGAAATCCTTCGCGATCTTGAGACAAGCTTCGCGTTGCACCCTCATCTTGAGATTATGTGTGCAGCCTTCAAACTACCCTCCCGGCCATGTACCCTCTTTCGGTGATCAACCGCGCCGACAACCCCAGCGAGACCCTACACCGCGCGAGGGAAAACAGGGTGGGGAGCGCGAGCCGGGCCCGGACCCACGCACTCCAGGCGTCCATCCTTCACCTGCCAGTCCTGTAGCCGGTTGGCCCAGAGACCGGGTCCGACCCAGGTGCGGTCGTCGGACTCGTAGTGGGGGTACGAGCCGGGATCACAGCGCGCGGCGATGCTCGCTATCTCACCCGCGCCCGCCTGCACGGGGCACAGGCCCATCACGATAGCAATCTAGACTACGGAGTGTCTCAAAGCTGAGAATCGGGGTCTCACGCATGAGACACTGCCCTTTCCGGGTCAAAACGGGCCCGGGCTGGCTTCGTAACTCCCTATAGGGAGAAAGATTGCGCAATTCCCGACGGTAGCGCCCCGGCCGGGAAATGGCGGGCCGAAGCCGGTTTCGATTCTCAGATGTGAGAGTCAGGCCGCTTCGCCGGTTTCTGACCTATCCGCGTAACTGCCTGTCGACTAGAGGGATAAGACAGAAGACAGAATCTGGCCCAGTTCTTTCCAATTGGCTGCGGCGAGTTGATCCCTCCCTACCAGACGCCGACGCCGAGTCAGTCGCAAGGCCCGGAGGCTGAAATGGCCAGTGGATTCTTCGCACGTGGCGTTCCCCTCGTTCTCCCCGTTATTCTGGCGGCCCGAATTGCATTGCCTCCAGCAATGGATCCGTCGCTCGCAGGGTTAGAGGACCCGCTGCCTGAAGTCACCCCCGACGGAGCCGATGCTACCGTTTCTCCGTTCAGCGAGGGGAACATAGCCACCTTTATGGTCAAGAACACGAGGCCTGACTTCCCCGAAGTCTACTGGCTGGAGTGTTCGAGGGGGATCAAGGTGGTCTCCTGCGAGGTCCCCTACCGCTGGCTCGACCTGGACCCTGGTGATTCGGCCTTCGTGGATGTGACCTATGCGGCCGGGGAGGCCGGCCCGGGTTATGTGGCTCTCAGAGCTGTGGGCGAAATCGACGGGACGGACGGCTGGTATGCCGTCGCCGTGGGCGACCCGGAACTCGCCTGGAGCCCGCAGAACCGGTCCACCAACAACGGATTCAATGTGGATGGTTCACGCTGCGTTTCCACGCGTGCCGGGGGGCCAACCGCCTTCCAGTGCGGAGACCTTGTCGGGGTACATGCGTTTCCAGCCTACAAGTCTCTGAACGAGAGCCGGTCGTTCACGCTGGCCTACAACGGCCAGTCGGCTGATCCTCAGCCTGTGTTTCTTGCGGATCTGCCGCTGCGCGAGGGGGAGTCCCAACCTGATCGTATCGTCGTCGAGGTCGATCTGGAGCGTGACGATGGAATTGATCGGACCGTCTATTACGATTCTCCAGCTTCCGTGACGAAGGTTGAGTCGTTTCGCATCGCCGTGCCCGTGACTCCGTCACCGGGCGGCACGCGTGTGGTGCCGTATCGCGTGGTGGTCACCTACGAGTACTCGAAAGCTCCTCCTACCTACCACACCGTTGACGGCATGTTCTTGCAGGTGGATCGACGGTCGAGTCCCTATGGCGCGGGCTGGGGCATTCTCGGCGTACCCCAGCTGTATCCGCAAGCCGATTCATCGGTCTTACTGGTTCACGGTGACGGGTCTGTACAGCGGTTCACGCCGATTCCCGGATCTAAGTCGTTCGAGCCACCTGCGGGTGAATACTCGGAACTGGTCGAGGACCTGACCTACACCTGGCGAAGCCGGGGAGACCTTGTTACCGCGGAGTTTGACGCCACAGGGCTCTTGAGCGAAGTGTATGATCGAGCGGGAAACACGGCCCGGTATTTCTGGACAATCCGCGATGGTGAGCCGACCGTGGACTCGATCGTTGACGCGGTCGGGAAAGTCGTCCGTCTTGCCTACTCAGGTGACAAGCTGTCGAGCGTAACCATCCCCGGTTACTCCGCCTTCCAAATTGGGATCTCGGACGCCACTCTGGACACGATTATCGATCCCGACGGGATCAAGACGATAATGGAATACAGCTCGAGCCGACTCACCTCTTGGCGTGGACGTGCGGTTGGAACGTGGCACTACACCTACGACGAGATTGGCCGACCGGACTCGGTCTACTGGCCCAATTACAATCCGATCGACTTGCGCTCCCATGTGTTGGAAGGAGCGCCGGTGGCTGGGACCGGGACATCGGGCAACCCGGCCGCACTCGGCTTGCCTGACTCGGCCTACATTGGCTACACGGACGGCAATGGCAACGGGACGCGGTTCTGGATCGATCGGTTCGGTGCTCTAACGAAGGTCCGTGACGCGAAGGGGCTCGAGACCTTCGTACAGCGTGATTCGCTCTCTTTCCCGGAGAAGATCGTCTGGCCGAGCGGCAGGGTCGTGGAGGAAGATTGGAACTGGACCGACGGCACCCTGACCGAGGTGGTGGAGGTGAGCCGGAACAATGCCACGACAACCTATGAGTATCATTCCGTTTTCAAGCTGGTGACGGAGATCACACCGCCGACAGGATGGAGCCGAGCTGTTTCCTTCGGTTACGATTCGATCACAGCGCGTCGGATCTGGACGGCAAATGCCATGTCGGACACCGTCTTCCTCGACTACAACGCCAGTGGTTTGGTCTCGCGCATAAGGGAGCCGCTCGACACCGTCTCCGTGGAGTTCCGTTACAATGCTGAGGGGAACCTCTCCCACGTGATCGAACCGCACCCGGGCGGTGGGACGGATACCACGCTCATCTCTTACGACGCTACGGGCACCCGGGTCAGTTCCGTCGAGGATCCGCTCGGGCTTACCAACACCGCCTACTGGGATGCGGTTGGTCGTGACACGGCGGTCGAGCAATCGGGAAGCACACTGAGCGCTCGAACGCGCTTCGTTTACGACGACGGCGCACGCAAACGCTATCGCTACGATCCGGAGGGCCGCAGGACATCGTGGGAGTACAACCCCGCGGGCAACTTGGTAAAGCGCTGCGTTGGACCGAGCGACGACCTTTGCGCGAACCTGTATTACGACGTCGG
>JASFMO010000245.1:0-5621 GCA_050117535.1 Gemmatimonadales bacterium
TCAACTTGGGCATCTACTCGTGGCTGTTGGTTCGTACCGTGCGCGCCCGAGTCAAACGCGATGGTGCGACCCACGGGGGTTGACGTTCTTGCGGACTATGGAGGAGCTTGAAAACGGGGCTCTAGAGACCGAGCCAGTAGTTGACCTTCACAATGAAGATGTTGTCCGGTTCGATTGAGCGTAGGGCGCTGAAGTCGTTGCCGAGGTCGAAAGAGCCACTATCCACGCGGTCGCGGCGATTCTGCTGCCAGACCAGGTACAAAGTCGAGCCGGGGCGGTACTCCCAGCGCAGCACGGCGTTCAGGCGAAGCGAGCGCACGTTGAAGGCTCTGTCGCTGAAGTCAAAGTCGATCGTCCCGTCGCCGTCGAAATCGACGTAGCGCTCGTCATCGTAGGCGCATGTGCGCCCGTCGACGCACGTCACTTCGTCCCCGTCGACGACCGCGAACCCCTCCTCGAAGACATCGAAGTCAAACGTCTCCGCGGCTTCCAGTTGCTTGTACGTCCGGTAGTCGCCCGACGAGATGAGCGGCTGGGCGTAGAACTGCAACGTGAGCCTGGGGTTGAACGCCACGTTCAGGCGCGTCTCCACGGAGAACTGGTGCCGCTTAAGGTCGGAGAAGAGGTAGCGCGCGCCGTACGTCGGTTCGTACCCGACATCATCGGTGACGGTCACGTATTGCGCGGGATCGAGCTCGGTTCCGTAACGCGGCTCGAGCGCGATCTCCAGGCTGGGCGCTGGCCGGAACGCGATGTCCATCGACGTCTGCCAGCGGTAGCCGCCGCGATGGCGGTCCTCGTACTCGACCCTTGGTCCAAAGAAGAACAGGTTGCGACGGTCGGTTCTCAGCCCCAACTCGATCTCGGACGAGCCGGGCCGGATCATCAGCGGACCGCCCCGTGTTTCGGTGTCGCTGAGCACCTCCGCCGAGTAGCGGGCGTTGGCCTCGACCTCCCAGTAGTTCAGGAATTCGAGGTCCGAACGGAGCGAGAAGTGGCCAGACTTGTGAGCCCGTCCCCAGGAAGCGCTCGAGAACGCATCATCGAGCGCCTCGTGTCGCCAGTTATGAAAGGTGAAGAAGTTGATGCGATAGCTGCGGAACAGCGAACCCGGCGTAATCTCCCGGTACGAGACCCGGAAACCTGCATCCAACCGCTCGTTCGACGTCAAGAAGCCGAGGTCGTTGACCTCGAAGCCTGGGGTGATTTCCCCGACCCAAACCGAGCCCGTCCAGTGCCGGGCGCTTTGGCGCTCGAACTGCAGTCGCCAGTTGACCCCCGACAGCGAGGTCGCGCTGGAATCGACCGACAGCCGCGTCGCGTCGGGGCGCTGAAAATAGTGATTGCTCGATTCCTGAACTCCGATCAGAGCTTCGTTCGAACCGTTGATCAGCGAGCCGGCCGCGTAGCCGGTCAAAGCCCAGTCTCGGGAATTCGAACCACCCCAGTTGTGCTCGAAGTCGATGCCGAGGCTGTAAGCGTTCGAGGTCAAGAAGTCCAAGCTCTGATCACCGGGCAGGCTCCGATGCATCGCGGTGACGATGCCGCCGACCTGCGTCGCACCTTGACGGAAGTCCTGCTGGACCCGCGCGACCCCGTATTGCCCCGGCGGCTCGGCGGTGAACCCCACTCTCTCGTCGGTGTCGTCCAGGTAGGCTTGTCCCGTCTCCTCAGCCGTGAACGCGGCGAGGGCGCCGACAGAGAGCCCACCGGTGCTCCGGCCCGTCAGCTTCGCCGCGGCGAGGATCGTAGTCTCGGTCGGGATCTGCTTGAATTCGGCATCATCGGGCGCATCGCCTCGGGGCTCGCGTCCAATGCGACGGCTGTAGAAGAGCTGGTTAGTCCGCCCTGACAAACTGAAGTCGAAGATACGCGCGTCTTCGACGAAGAAGGGCCGCTTCTCCGGGAAGAAGGTCTCGAAGGCGGTCAAGTTTATGACGGCCGGGTCGACCTCGACCTGACCGAAGTCGGGATTGAACGTCGCATCGAGGGTGTATCCAGCGCCCAAGCCGTAGCGCACATCCACTCCGGCGCTGCCGTCTCCGGTCGAGCCATCGAAGAAGGGGTCGCCGTCCTCGGCCGGCCCAAAGTGGCCGCTCGCAAGGGCGTACGGTCGGATTTCCAGGCGGCGTGCGCTTTGCGGGAAGTGTAGGCCCTGTAGCTGACCGAAGACGCTGACCTTGCCGTGGCGGACGCGCGACTCTAGGGCGAGGTAAGTTCGCTCGTTGCTGGCCAAGCGGCGGCGCGAGAAGTTGACCCCCCAGCTTTGAGTCGTATCGGCGGCATTGTAGCGCAGCTGCGAGAGAGGGATGCGGATCTCCGCGCTCCAGCCCGTCGAGTCGCGGTGGACCGCCGACTGCCATACCGCGTCCCACGCCTCGTCCTCGCGGACGTCGTCATACAGATAGACATCGCGCTGGACACCCGCGGCGCTGACGCGGAAGCGATACCCCGTTCGCTTGTCGTTGTTGGGATCGAGCGAGACCTCGAAGTAGTCGTACTGCCCCTGCTCGTCGCGGCGAACCAGCTGATCCCCGATCAACGACGGCTGCCAGTCGTGCATGACGGCGCTGACGTAAAGGGCCCGCTCGTCGTAGAGGACGCGAACGGCGGTTTCCTGTTCGGCTGGCGCGTTCTCTACCGGCTCGCCCTGGACGAACTCCGTCGCCGGTGTCGCACTGGTCCAGCCCGTCTCGTCTGCCCGGCCGTCGATTTTTATCTCGCTGTCGCGATAAGCCGCCTCGACGGTCGGTGTGGACTCCGGGTCGTTGTCGCCATTGGATGACGGCAGCTGCGCCAACGCTGCTCGGTTGCCCAAACCTACCGCCGCAGCGAGGGCGAAGCCGAACACCACTTGCCTAGCTCGCACCGCCGTCATCGATGACCGATTTCGTCTCTTGGTCGGGAAGAGGGACAGCAGAACGCCGGGCCCTTATCGTTGTAATCGACGCCACGTTATCCGTGAGCCGGCGCTTCAATCTGTCATTCTGCTAAACAGGTAAACTACTGGAAACGTTGGGGCAGGCCAAGGTAGCGAACATCGTTGCCGCGGCTCCGCCCGGCAGCGATCACGGTGCGCCCGGCGCGCCGCTGGCCGGACGTATCGCCATGACGACCGCGATCGACGGGCGATGATAGTCCGTTGATACTCGACCCCTAAGCTGCCACAGCTTAGGCGGGGGCACCGATGGGTGTCAGGCAATGAGGTGCGTGGCCGGGGCCGTCACAGCCGCCTTGCCGTGGGCCGCCGGCTCTGAGGCGGAGGAGGGTTTGCGCAGGTTCAGAGTGTGGTTGGACAGGATCTTCGGTGGGTTCACGGCGCTGGTGGTGGTGCTGGTGAGCTACTTCGTGGTGACGGAGCGGGTCGTGCCCGCCTTGAGGGGCGAACCTGCTCGGGTGTACGTGGGTGAGAGGCTTTCTGAGTCCCTCGATTTCTGGCCACTCGGCCACGAAAGCGGTACTCGGGACGCCGCCGGGATCCGGCTGCCAGTCGGGCGCCCCACCCTCGTGCTCGTGTTCAACTCCACCTGCCAGGCTTGCTACCGGGCCCTCCCCGCCTGGCAACGAGTGGTGGCGGCCGCTACCGACGAAGTGAGCGTTCTGGCCGTCGCGCTCGACGATAACCGGCGAGCTGCCGGCGTCTACGCTCAGCGCAATCTGCCGACGGCCCTGGCCGTGGTCCCCAAAGACCCGGACCGCTTCGTGCGCGTGCTGGGCGTCGGCGTCGTGCCCTTCACGGCGGTGCTTGACCGCGGCGCCGTGCTGGTATTCGCACGGCAGGGGAGCCTCGATGCGCTGGCGAGCGACTCTTTGATGCGTGCGCTGGGAGCCCTGGGGGGCTCTGAACCGATAGGGGAAAGGACGGGACCATGAGGAGGAAGCTGCTACTGATGGCTGCGGCGGTTGCGTGGGGGCTCGCCCAGCCGTCGCCGGCGCTCGCGGAGTCTTGCGAGGACATCTGCGGGGAGAGGGCGGCGGCGAACTGCGAGGACATCGACTCGCTCAAGTGCGGCGCGTATATCCTGGGCTGCCTATCCGGTTGCTCGACGGGCAAGATCATTGCCCTCCTGATTGGGGAGTGAGGATCATGCGACGAGCCGTCGTGATCTTGGCGTTGGCAATGATGGGCCTGGTGAGCTCGGCGCCCGTCGACCTGGCTGCGCAGGAGGGGCGCGCGGCCTGTGAGGGCTACTGCGGTATGGTGGCCGTAGGCTGCTACGTCTTCGCCGGCCTGTTCGTCGGCAAGGACAAGTGCGATGTCATGTACGAGGGCTGTGTCGATGGCTGCGTAGCGGCGCTACTGGAGGAAGAGTGAGCCTGCGGCAGCAGCGCGTGGGCCAGAGTCTGATCGGCGTTGCGGCTGGGTTCTTGGCCGCAACGCTGGCCGCCCAGGCGTGTGACAGGGATGTCCGAGGAGGCTCGGGCTCGTCGCAGCTGGCCAGCGCGGCGGTCGACGGCGAAGAGGCACAGATAGAGTTAACGACGCGGTGGTTGGTTGCGCCCGACCCAAGTTCAGACCCGCCGCTGGCGGCACCCGTAGACATCGCCGCGGACGAGAAGAACGGCCGTCTGCTGCTACTGGAGTTGCGGCCGCCCGAGCTTCGGTCCTACAGCCTGACCGACGGGGAGTTGCTCGACGTCATGGGCCGGGAAGGAGACGGTCCGGGGGAGTATCGGCACCCGATCGGCGTGGCTGTGAACGACGACGGCTTGGCCGCGGTACTTGCGGTTGACGGGCGCATCACGTTTTGGGATGCCGAAGGCGCGCCGGCTGGGATCGTCCAGTCGGGCCCCGGCCTGGCCTCCGAGATCATGGCGGCGCGAGGCGATACGTTCTACGTCAAGTCAGATCTCTTTCCACCGAATGACTTCTCGGAGTTCCGGCCGGTGACGCCCGACACGGCGCTGGCTGATGTGAGGTATCGGGATCTGGATCTGTTACCGGAACTGAGCCATGGACGAAAGAACCATGCGTACGCCGTCGCTGCGACGGCCGGTGGTGACCTCCTGTTGTCACCACCCGGGCCGGACTATGTGGTCTTGCGAATTGCACCCGACGGAGTGGTGTCAGAGACGATCGCACGGCGTCAGATCGCGCCGCTCGAGCGAGATGCGCGGGAGATTGAAGCCGTCCGCGAGCGCGTCCGGAGGGGCTTCGCGGCTGCCGGCCGTCCACCTCCCGCTGTCATCCCGGTCCCGCGGTACCGGCAGCATCTGGCCCGCCTGGCCGTGGCGCCGGACGGCACGATCTGGGGTCTGACTCAGCGAGGCGAGGGCGCCCTATCCATCATAGACGGCTTCGGGTCGGATGGCCGCTACGAGGCGACCTATGCCGTCAAGCTGCGAGTGACCGACATCGCGGTCACCTCGGAGTTCCTGTACCTGCTGGCTCGTGGCGACCACGACGTCTACGGTGTGGCCGTCGCGAGGCGCCCAGCAGGCGAGGGACTCGATGCCGCAAGACGCTGAGCGCATGTCCAGTCAGGTCATCGCGGAGTTCAAGAACGTCGGGTTTCGCTACGGTCGGGCGGATCGCTGGGCGGTTCGGGAACTCAGCCTCCGCGTCGTTCGTGGCGAAGTCCTCGGCTTGGTCGGTCCCAACGGGTCGGGCAATACGACGA
>JASFMO010000246.1:0-5605 GCA_050117535.1 Gemmatimonadales bacterium
CGCCGCCGATCGATATCGTAGTAGTGGATGACCTTCGCCTGGTCGACGAACGCCAGCTTCTTACTGTCGGGCGACCAGTACGTCGTGTAGCGGTAGCCCGGTCCCATCGACGTGAGCTTCTCCTCCTCGCCGTCTCCGTTCACCGACCGAATGTAGAGCTCGTACTCGCCCGAGCGATCGCTCCAGTAGGCGAGCCACTTGCCATCAGGAGACCACGTCGGATAGCGCTCGGCCACACCCGAGCTGGCCGTCAGGTTGAGTACCGGACCGTGCTCGGCCGGCAGCGAGAAGATATCGCCGCGCGCCTCGGCGATCGCCCGCTTCCCGGTCGGCGAGATCCAGCCGCCGAAGATCAGAGCGGCCACGTTTTCTGTACGCGGCTTGAGCGTCGCTAGGTCGGTGACAACGTCGATGTCGACTTCGTTGTACTGCTCGGACTCGAGGTCAAGCAGGTAAAGGCGGCCGCCGGCCTCGAACACGATGTCGGAAGTGCCAATGGCCGGAAAGTGGATGTCGAAGTCCGTGAACTGCGTGATCTGCCGCGTCGCCTCCGAATCCAAGTCATACGCCCAGATGTTGTACCGCTGATTCGACCCCGCGTCGGAGATGTAGTAGAGCGTGCGCCCATGCCACATGGGCTGACTTTCGTTCTCCGCGCTGTTGGTGATGTTGCGCGACGAGTAGTCGTTGAGGTTGAACAGCCAGATGTCAGGCGCCATGCCCCCGCGGTAGCGCTTCCAAAGGCGGAAGTCGCGTGCGATCGGGAGGTAAGCCAACCACTCGCCGTCAGGCGAGACCGCGCCGAACTCGCCGTAGGGCACCGGCAGCTTCTCGGCCAAGCCGCCGTCCTCAGATACCCGGAAGAACTGGCTATAGCGTTGGCGACCGCTCTCTCGCGACGAGGCGAACAGAATCCCATCGCCGTCGGGATACCAGTCGATCACACGATCGCCCATCGGGTGGTGAGTGAGTCGCGTCGGCTCGCCACCCATGGCGGGGACGGTGTAGATGTCCATGTTCCCGTCGTAGTTCCCGCTGAAGGCGATGGTCCCGCCGTCGGGTGAAAAGCGGGGGAACATCTCCTCGCCGCGGGGCGAGCTGAGGCGCTGGGCTGTGCCGCCGGTCTTGGGGACGACCCAAATATCGCCCGCAAAGACGAAGGTGATGTGCGTGTCGGATACGTCCGGGTAACGAAACATCCGGGCGTCGACCTGCGCTTCGAGCGTCCCGGCGAACAGAGCCAGTAACGCAAGGCTGGACAGGAGTTTACGCATCGCTGACCTCACGATTTGATGGTGTGGATTGTGGTTTGATTGAACGGCGATTTCTCATGTTAGACACGTAGCAGGGCGCGATGGCTGCCTCGGGCGGCGAAGCGATCGAGCCAGCCAGGCTGCCGTATCACGCCCCTGACCTAGCCACATCCGCCTCCGCAGCAATGTATCCGAAGGCGGCCCATTGCTGTCCTTTCAGGATCGTACGGAATATCGACTCTGCCTGTTTCGGCCGGCCGTTGTAGGCGTGCCAGTTGCCGATACCGTAGCCCAGAGTGGCGTTTTCCAGGCCGCCGGCCGCTTCGGCCTCATCGAGCAGCCCCGCCGCGGTCAACTCGCCCTTGTACATCAGAAGCAGCCGATGATAGCTGCTGTTCTCGATGATGTCCATCTCGGCGTGGATGGGCTCTAGCACCGCCTCTGCCTCCGCCTCGCGCTCCAGGCGCCTGAGCGTCATATAGAGCCAGTGCGAAGTTGCGACCTGCATGTCGGGGTTGTGTGAGACCTTCAGGCAGTCGCGGTAGGCGCGTAGCGCAGTCTCGAGGTCGTCCTGGAGGTAGTAGGCCAGCCCGAGGTGGTACCAGATGTTCGAGTGCAGGGTGCTGGTCGGGATGTTCCGCGCGTTTGGCATGCCGTCCGGCTCGATCTCGTCCTCGCGGCCGGCGATCAGCTGGGCGGCGCGCTCGAGGTCGGCGATCGCCGCGTCGAATTGGCGGACGCTGATGTAGCGGTGGCCGCGATGGCGATACAGCCGTGGGTCGTCAGGGTGGCGCTCGATTCCCTCGCTGTAGATCGCGATGGCGGTTCGGTAGTCGCCGAGATAGGCGGTACGACGGCCGTACCAGATGATCGCATCGGCGTCGGTTGGGTCGGCTTCGTAGTCAGCCCGTGCCTCGGCCCGCTGTGCTTGGCGATCCGCCGACACATCCGCGGGCAGCTCGGGCGCGTACAGCGTGTCACCTAGGAGCGACATTGCTTGGGCGTTCGGCGGCAGCACCGCGGCGGTAGCCGGATCAGCGTCTTCGCGCTGTTGGCCGCAGGCGACCGCCAGGATGGCCGCAAGGGCGATGAGTGATGTTCGCATGGGATCGGTCGAGTTCTCGCGTAGTCGGTTTCTCGGCGCTAACGCTTGCGTTTGTGTTCAAGCCGCCGGCGTCGGATGTCCGCGTGCTGTTCCCGTATCGCCTCCATCACCTTGTTGACGAGCGCCTGCGCGGTCTCCCGCGTGCGGGGCTGGTCATCGAACTCCGAGTAGTCCAGCGGCGGACCAATAGTGATGTAGATCCGCTTTCCAATCCTCGGGATCGTCTCACCGATGGGCAGGACGTCTTGCATACCGTCGATGGCCACCGGGATGATTCGCGGCTTCGTCGCCAGGGCCACGAGGCCGGCGCCGGGCCGGCCATCCTCCACATCTCCGCTGCGGCTGCGAGTTCCCTCGGGGAACAGAATGATCGCCCCCTTTGGCAGCACGTCGATCATCTTGTGCAGCGCATGCACATCGCGGCGGCCGGGTCTGACGGGTATGCAACGCGTGTGAGAGGAATACCAGGCGATGAGCTTGTTCTTGAAGAAGTTCTCACGCGCCGCCGGGTGCCATGGCACCAGATAAGGTCTGAGCCACGACTTGGGATAGAACGCCGCCAACGCGATCGGCATGCTGTCGATCATTGACTGGTGATTCGAGAGCAGCAGGGTGTTGGGCTCGCGGCCGATGTGTTGTCTACCGATGTATGTCGTGCGGTTCAATACGCGGAAGAAGATCCAACTGACCGTGGCCGAGATGTTGGAAACGAAGTAGCTGGTAACATGCCAGAGGATATTCGACACCCGCCCGGGGCGGCCCTTGGCCTGCCCGGCAACGATGCGCGCGAAGCGTAGGACTCCGTTATCCTGTGCCTTTGCCAAAAAATCCCCCGACGAGGTTCTCGCTGGGCCTACTCTCTCGCTTAGAGAGTACGATGCGAAAGGCCAACGGGCTAGCCCGGAATTGGCCGTCGCCGTGCCCTCGACCGGGGCCGCGCGACGGCTACATTCGTCGCATGAAGCTCTCGGGATCCGAGCAAAGCCGACAACTGGTGCCACCGGGCGTGCGGTACATGTTGGCCAGCGCTTTCTTCTTCAGCCTCATGAGCCTTCAGGTGAAGGTCGTCGGCCGCTACCTGCCCAGTCAGGAGATCGTCCTCGCCCGCGGGGTCGTCAGTCTGGTGCTCGCCTACGTCTTGGTGAAACGGGCCGGGGTCCGACCCTGGGGAAACCGGCGCTGGATCCTGATTGTCCGCGGCGTCCTTGGGTTCGGCGCCCTGAGTTGCTTCTACTTCGCGTTGACGCGGCTGCCTTTGGCCGAGGCGACCGTCCTTCACTTCACCAACCCGCTGTGGACGGCGCTGTTCGCAGCGCTGTTGCTGGGCGAGGCCCTGTCGCTGTGGGTCCTTGGCCCGATTCTAGTCAGCCTGGGCGGAGTCGTCTTGGTGGCGCGGCCCGAGATCCTGTTCGGTAATGCGGCGGCTTCGATCGACCCACTGGGCCTCGGCAGCGTGCTGGTTGGTGCCATGCTGGCCTCCTTGGCCTACGTCGCGGTGCGGGAGGCCAGCAAGACCGAGCATCCCCTGGTGATCGTGTTCTTCTTCCCGTTGGTGGCGGTCCCGGCGACCCTCCCCTTCATCCCCAGCTTCGTATGGCCGCAAGGGTGGGAATGGCCGCTCCTGCTGGGGGTCGGGGTCAGCACTTTGCTGGGCCAGGTGTACCTGACCAGAGGGCTCAGCTTGCTTCCCGCCGCGAGGGCGGTGACCATCGGCTACACGCAGATTCTGTTCGTGACCGTGTGGGGCATGCTCTTCTTCGGTGAGTATCTGGACGTTTGGGGTGCGGCGGGTTCGGTGATGGTGGTCGCCGGGACCCTGGCCGTCGCCGTCAAGGGTCGTGCGTCCGCGCCGGGCGCCGCTCATACCGAGGGTGCAGGGCGTCTGCGCCCCTTGGGTGGCCGAGTGGCGCGCGACATCGGCGACTAGGAGGAGATCGACCAGGTCGATTGTCAGCGTCCACGGGGTCTCCTCCTGAGGTGGCGGTGTAGTGGCTGCCGGCTGAACGCCGGCGGACGTGGGCATACCTCACCAGCCCTCCGGTCGGTTGCGGTGCCCGCCGGATCTTTCCTTTTGGCTGTCCCGCTCTCCGCGCCGCTACATCGGTCTGTTGGCGGCCACGTCCCAGCCCGCTTTCACCTCGCCGCGCGGCCGCCCGGTCGCCGGATCGATGTCGAGGAAGGTCCACTCGATCCTGCTGAAGCTCAGCGCGAGCGTCTCGTCGAGAGCCGCCGCCTGGCCGCCGGAGACGATCGTCTCCATGATCGTGACATCGTTCAGGTTCACGGAACCGCTGGGCGTCGTGGCTCCCGCCGTGAAGAAGACGAGCTGAGCCTCGCGATAATGTCGGCCCGCCGCGCAGGCCTGGGCCAGGACCGGTGTCGCTTTGTCGAGCGGCTTGGTGATGACGATCGGGCTGAGGTCGGCTTGCCCCGCGGTTCGGCTAGCTAGATCGGTCGCCGATGGATTGGAGACCCCCCATTCCAGCCCCGTGACCTCGATCCAGCCCTCGTAGCCGCGAGCGGCGGCGCCGCCCTGAACCCCCTCGATCCTCAGGTAGCCCACCGCGGCGGCGCTCGTTAGTGCCTCGGGCGCGTTCCCGTGGTCAACGGCTGGCGGGCTAACGGCGGCTGTAAGAACCAGCCCCCCGGCGACAACGAACAATGCGATTCCCGCTCGTGCGTGAGACATGGCGACCTCCTTCTCTGCTACGGGATCGTTGAGCTTGTATGAGACAGTGAGCGAATGGCCTCGTCTAGATTCGCTCCAGGTCCTCCACCGTCCGCTCGCTTCGTATGTTCCCCGTGTTCAAGGTCGATCGGCGTTCAAACAGCAAGACGTGCGTCTCTCTCGGTGCCACCGGAAGGTGCTCCACCCCGTGTGGGACGATCAGGAACTCACCCTCCTCCACCCAGATATCGCGGTCCCGAAACCGCATCTGGAGTCGGCCCTGGATGACCAGGAAAAGTTCGTCCTCCTCGTCATGGTGGTGCCAGACGAACTCGCCCTCGAGCTTGGCGAGCTTGACTTGGAAATCGTTCAGTTCGCCAACGATCTTGGGGTTCCAACGGTCATCGAAGATTGTCAGCTTGTCGGCGAGGTTCACCTTCTCAAGCATATTGGGCTCTCCTCGTATCGTGGATTAGTCATACCGTTACAAAGATAGCGGCAAAACCTTCGCAGAGCCTGCTGGAGCGCGCCGGTTGCGGTGCCGTCAGATTTTTGTACATGTTTCGTCTATCTTAGTTT
>JASFMO010000247.1:0-5566 GCA_050117535.1 Gemmatimonadales bacterium
GCGGGTTCGCGTACGTGCGGCGATCTCGAGGACGATGCGGGTGGCCTCCTCTCCGTCGCGGGCCCAGTGCACGTGACAACCGTTCGCGGTCAGGTTGTGCTCGAGTTCCTCGAGAAGTGACGGCAGATTCTGGATCGCGTGCTCGCGAATCGCGCGCGCTTGGACCCGCAGCTGCTCCGCATCGACGGCAGCCAGTGCCGTACTCCGTTCTCGCCGGAGGCGTTCCGTTGCTCGCGCCAGAGCAGTTCGCAATCCGTCGTCGCGCAGAGCTTGCCGGACGCGGTCCTTGTAGGAAGCTCTGACATCAACGATCACGCGGGTTCCCTCCGGGCACCAAGCGGTCATCGGCAGCCAGAACCTGGGCGATGTGGATCGCACGACTGGGCGAGCCTTCACGGCTCAGGATTCCGTTCAGGTGCGTCATGCAGCTAACGTCGTTGACGACGACGTAGTCGGCTCCCGCTGCAGCGATGTTCTTGGCCTTGCGCTGCCCCATAGCCGTGCTAATCTCGGCGTTCTGCACGGCGAATATCCCGCCGAACCCGCAGCATTGATCCGCTTCGGGAAGCTCGACGAGGTGGGCATCTCCGACAGTGGCGAGCAGTCGGCGAGGTTGGGTGTCGACCTTCAGTTCGCGAAGGAGGTGACAGCATGGATGGTAGGCGAGTGTCGCTGGCACCCGGGCGCCGGTATCCTCGATCCCCAGCACGTCGACCAGGTACTCCGTCAGTTCGTACGTGACGGCGCTCACCTCCTGAAGGCGGTGCCTTTCGGAATCGTGCTCCGCCTCCTCGAAGAGCACACGGTAGAGGTGCCTGATCATCGCCACGCAGCTCCCGCTCGGAGCGACGATCGCGGTGACTCCATGTCGCGCCAACAAGCCATGGAATACATCGAGGAAATGCCGGGCCGCGGTTCGGGCATGTCGTCGCTGCCCGGCGTTGAAGGCCGGCTGGCCACAACATGTTTGCGCCTCCGGACAAACCACATCGACGCCGTGCCGCTCGAGGACGGAAGCGGCTGCCAAGCCGACGTGCGGGTACAGCGTGTCGACCATGCATGTCACAAAGAGCGCCACCCGGGGCGCTGATGACTCCGTCCGTGGCTCGGCCATCACTCGGTGTCGTGGGTAAGGCGTACCCAGATCAGGGCTCTTCCCCTCGCGGTACCGAAGCAAGATGGGGTCTCAGGTGGGATGACGCGAGGTGGGCCTACACCCCGCCTCCGCCGCTTGGTTTTGCGGCTCGACGGGATGGCGCCGATATCGAGTGGGCTAGGCTATCGGCGCAAGGGTTACACTATTCTTGATCTTGGACGTCGATGGAGGCGCGGTGACCAGCAGCAAGTGCGTCACGCGCTCCTTCGACACCGGTATGCCGCGAGCATCGCCTGGCGAGCGGTTCACTCGTCGAAGTCGAGATCGAAGGCATCGTCGAAGTTGGGGAGCCACTCCCCGGGCTTGGCTATAGCTAGACCGAATTCGTCGGTGACGTGCGAGGTGGACGTAGCCGGAGCGTGTCGTCGCGGCTCCGGAACCGCCTGTTCGCAGCCTGGTTGGTGAGGCTGGCCTGCTGGGGCTTGTCTGCGAGTCATTCTGTAGCCTGCCGTACTGTTTCCGCGATTGCGGTCCGTCAATACGGCGGGGGGAACCGGTGCAAGACCAATAAGATGACGACTCTGGGGCCAGTCAGGTCACAGGTTCAATTGGGTCGGCGAGGTTCTGAACGGCTGGTGGAGATCGTGCTGAGGGCCGTCGGATCGTGCTAGATTCGGTGGGAACCCGCCGATGCGACGGGTCATGACCTTTACTGGAACGTAGAACCACTGAAAAGGGGCGCTTCATCCATGCTGGAGACCGTCGTTATTGGGGCCGGTATCGCGGGCTTCTCCGTCGCTTTCGCCCTGTGGGAACGGGGGGCAGCGGTCACGATCGTCGAGACCCGCCGCCCGGGCAGCGGGGCGACGGGCGCGTCGGCGGGGATGTTGGCGGCGCAGTACGAGGCGGGTGAGGACGGCCCCAAGTTCCGACTTTGCTTGGAGAGCCGTAGCCGATATCCGGAGTTCGCCCGGCGGTTGCAGGCTGTTTCGGGGCACAACCTGCCCATGCGTTGGGATGGAATGCTCGTTGCCAACCTAACGGCGGACGAGCACGAGGGCGCCGTGGAATCGGTAGCGTGGCAGCGCGATGCCGGCCTGGAGGCCCAACTCCTCGCGCCGGGAGAGGCTGAGCGGATCCAACCCGGCATCTCACAAGCGGCATTGTCGTACGTATGGCTGCCATCCGAGGGGTGGTTGGACAGCCAGCTACTGGGGGACGTAATGCGCGAGGCTTGTGCGCGAAGCGAGATCCGTCTCATAACCGGCAACAGCGCGGCTGAGATCCTGACCGAAGCAGGCGCTGTCGTCGGGGTCCTTATGGCCGACGGTCGGACTCTTTCCGCCGAGCGCGTCGTGTTGGCCGCGGGTGCCTTCAGCGGTGGTATCGGCGGTTTGCCGTGGGCGCTGCCAGTCCGGCCCGTTCGGGGTCAGATGCTGCGCTTCGGAGCGGGGACGACGAATTTGCAGCGGTTGGTGACGAGCCACGCAGGGCGCTACCTGGTGCCGCGCGATGACGGCTCGGTCCTGGCTGGGAGCACCATGGAGGACGTCGGATTCGACCGCGCGATCACAGATGACGCCGCTCGACTCATCCAACGGTCGGTGTCGCAGCTCTACCCGGGTCTGAGCGAGAGCCGGCCCATCGAGCAGTGGGCGGGCCTGAGGCCGATTTGTGTCGACTCGCTGCCCGTGTTTGGACCGGATCCGGTCATTGGCGGGCTCCTTTACGCGACCGGCTATGGACGTGACGGTGTCTTGGTGTCGCCCCTGGCCGGTACTGTGGTCGCGGAGCTTGCCATCGAGGGGTCGTCGCAGTTCGATTGGGGACCTTTCAGCCCGGCCCGTTTCGCGGGGCGGAGGGCCAGCTAATCGAACAATCTCATATCAGTGGAGAGGTTCCCTTGGCAGCTGCGACGTACCTGGTGCGAGCGGCATCTGTAGAGTCGAGGGGTGGCGTGCTCGAAATCGACAGACTTGGAGGTACCATGCCAGGAAAGACTGCGCGACTTCTACTGATTCTCGCCGTCGGGATGGCGGCGCTTTCCGATGATCTTGTGGCACAGGAATCGGTGCAGCGTCTCGTGCAGCCGGATGTTTCCTACCCAGAAGCGTTCGCGCTCATACAGCAGGTGCGAGAGCTGGCAGACGGACGTGTGGTGGTCGCAGACCCACTGGGCCAGGTGCTGCTGATCGCGGACATGGTGTCTGGGAAAGCTGATACATTGGGCCGTGTCGGTCAGGGCCCGGAAGAGTACCGTCAGCCGGACGCGGTCTATCCACTCCCGGGCGATTCCACCCTGCTGGTCGACCTCGGCAATGCCAGGCTCACCGTCTTGGACCCGGAAGGCACTTTCGGCAAGACGATGCCCATGACCCAGGGTTCGCCGGGACCGGGTGGCGGCTTGCTGATCGTGATGCCGCGAGGCGTCGACTCTCAAGGTCGGGTCTACTTCCAGCCGATTGGCGGCGGGATGGCGCGGGGATTCCCCGACTCGGCGGCTGTCGTTCGGCTCGACAGAGTTACGGGAGCGCTGGACACGCTGACACAGGTCAAGTTGCCGGAGGTGAGGCAGTCGCGTTCCGGTGGGGCGGGGAACCAGAATGTCACTATCTCGATGCTGCCGCTCAGCCCGCGCGATGCTTGGGCCGTGGCGCCCGATGGGCGAATCGCGGTCGCCCGCTCCAGCGACTACCATGTCGAGTGGGTCAGCCCGGATGGTGAAATCACAAGGGGGACGCCCGTCGGCTATGAACCGGTCAAGGTCGAGCGCGCCGACAAAGAAGAGTGGGCGGAGAACATGAGCAACGGCGTCCGGATCGGAATCGCGGTCAGCGACGGCGATCGCCGCGTGACTTTGGGTCGTGGCGGCGGATCTGGCGGCCCCGATATCGACGGTCTCGATTGGCCGGACACAAAGCCGGCATTCGTGGACGACGGCGTCTCAGTGACTCCGGAAGGCGACATGTGGGTCCGACGTCATGTCTCCGCGGGCAGCCCGGTGCGGTTCGATGTGTTCGGACCGGATGCCGAACTCAAGGGTGCAGTCACGCTGCCGGCCGGTCGCCGGGTTGTGGGCTTCGGCCACGGTACTGTCTATGTAACGCGGACGGATGATCTGGGTCTCCAGTGGCTGGAGCGCTATCGCATCCGTGCCATGTGACAGACGACGGCAAATCCGCTTCATTGCCGGGGGCGGCTGCTTGGCCCGCCCCCGACGCATTCCCGTCGAGTCAGGATCTGCGATCCTAGATGGAGGGTTCGGTTGGCGCCTGCCGGCGCGCCTTCAGTCTTTGATTTTGAAAGAAAGCGCTAAGCGCGCGCGGTAACGCACGACGTTACCCTCGTCCACGGTCATGTCGAGCTTCTCAACCTCGGCGATGCGCAGGTTCTTGAGACTCTCGCCCGCCTTCCCGACCGCATTCTTCGCCGCTTCCTCCCAACCCGTAGTGCTGGTCCCGACCAACTCGATGACTTTGTAGACGCTGTCGGCCATGGTTATTCCTCCCTTGGCGGGTTCGGTGTCAGAAGAGCTTCTGACGGCAATCTGGGTTGCCGGTAACGGCTTCGCCAGTGGAAGTGGAAGAATGCTGCGGTGAGAATCGCGGTGGGGCTAGCTCAGTTCTGCCAACAAGCGTTGCGCTTCTTTGCGGCCTTCCCGGGTCAGCGCTATGCGGCCCCCCGTAGCGTATTGATAGTGATGCGGGTTCAGTTCGACTTGCGCCGTGACGTTCTCTTCCGTCGCCGGCTGCTTGGGCGCGTAGTCTAGGCGTCGAAAGATGCGGACAACGCTCTTCGGCGCGGTCGCCTTCCTATGATGGGCGAGCACGAGCAGTAGCTCTTCGCCGAACGTCTCCGTATGCGGCAGGACCTCGTGCGTGAAAGTGATCTCATCGACGTCCTCGAGGGAGACGCTCGGTGCTTGGGGTCCGTCATCGGTGTCAGCGTTGCTGCCCGGTGGCTCGACAAAGGGAAGGTCATCGAGATCCTGGTCGTCATCGACCTCGAGATAAGGCAGGTCACCCGGGATTGCCTCGTCCGCTGCCGCCGGCAATTGGCCTTCCGGCTCGGCAGCTTCTTCCTCGGGTGGGTCGACCGCTGCTTCGCTTGTCTGCGTTGGGTCCGGCCCGGCCTCTGCTCGCTCCGCGACGGCATCGTCGCCGGCTTTCGCCAACTCGATGTACTGAAGCAGTAGATCTTTCCGCTTCTTGATCGTCTCGCCGTTGGCGCGGAGCTTGTCGATGAGTTCTTCGGTCGACTTGATTTCGTTCTTTGACGTCTCGATCTGTCGCCTGAGCGACTCGATCTTCTGTCGGGCCGAGTCGATCTTACCCTCCGTCGAAGAGAGCAGGTCCTCTTCGCGAGCCAGTTGCTTTTGGAGGCTGTCTAGTTCGTTCATGACTATCGGATCAGCAGCGGTGCGGCGGGGGGAGCAACGTGTCAAGGTGGCCGATTCTGATCATCTGGGCA
>JASFMO010000248.1:0-5566 GCA_050117535.1 Gemmatimonadales bacterium
TTCGCCATATCCACACAACGGCAGGAGTAACCCCACTCGTTGTCATACCAAGCGAGCACTTTCACCATGTTGCCGTCGATGACGTTGGTGGAGAGGCCGTCAACGATCGAGCTGGCCGGATGCCCGACGAAGTCCACCGAGACGAGCGGACTCTCGCTATACTCGAGAATGCCCTTCATCGACCCCTCGGCGTAGCTCTTCATCGCGGCGTTGACGTCCGCCACGCTGGGCGTCTTGTCCAGCACGGCCACCAGGTCAGTGAGCGACACATTCGGCGTCGGAACCCGCATTGCCAGCCCATCCAGCTTGCCCTTGACCTCGGGGATGACGACGCCGGTGGCCTTGGCGGCTCCCGTCGTAGTCGGAATGATCGACACCGCGGCGCTCCGCGCCCGCCGCAGATCCTTGTGCGGCAGGTCCAGCAGCCGCTGATCGTTCGTATAACTGTGAATCGTCGTCATCAGGCCGCGGCGAAAACCGAACTCCTCCAGCAGCACCTTCACCACAGGGGCCAGGCAGTTGGTCGTGCAACTCGCGTTCGATATGACGTGGTGCTCTGCCGGGTCGTAGGCCTCGTGATTGACCCCCAAACAGATCGAAATATCCTCGCCTTTCGCCGGCGCCGTGATGACGACCTTCTTTGCACCGGCCGACAGATGCTTGCTCGCATCCTCGCGCGATCGGAATATGCCCGTCGACTCGAAGACGATGTCGACGCCCAGATCCTTCCAGGGCAGCTTGGCGGGGTCCCTCTCCGACAACACCTGTACCTCATCGCCGTCGATCACCAGGTGCTCGCCCTTCGTGTCCACGCTCCCCGGATAGATCCGGTGCACCGAGTCGTACTTGAACAGATGAGCCAGAGTCTTCGTGTCGGTGAGGTCGTTCACCGCCACGAAATCCAGGCCCGCACCGCGACCGTCTTGCTTCGCCGCCCGGACGATCATGCGCCCGATCCGACCGAATCCGTTGATGCCAACTCTAACCGCCATCGCTCCACAACCTCCTCGTCTACAACCTCTGATTCGTTGACTCACGCTGATTGGAACCGATCGTACATTACGGCCACGGCCTGCCGACCGAAAGAGCCTGCAGGAAGCGCCCCTGGGACAGAAAGCCCGCCAGGCTGTAAAATACGGGAGTCTGCGGATCGGGGCGTACCGCTGGAGTCTTCTGCGGCACCCTCGACCCCGCTAACCGCCCTCGCGCGGGAGTTCCGGGCGCGCCCGCGCAAAAGTCACCACACTGACGGCACGAGCGCCAGCCACACACAACGCCCTCACGCAGTCCTGTACCGTCGCCGCCGTCGTCAGCACGTCGTCCACCAGTAGCAGATGAGCGTCTTCGACGGACCCGTGGCAATCCTGGGACGCTCGAAACGCGCCCGAGACGTTGGCCAGCCGCTCCCTCGGCGACAGGCGGGCCTGCCGGCGCGTGTGACGCTGCCGAATGAGAGCCTCACCCAGCATCGGCAGACCCCGGCGCTCGGCCACCGCCCGCGCGAGCAACTCCGCCTGATTGAAGCCGCGTTCCCGCAGTCGGGCGAGGCTCAGCGGCACGGGCACCACGGCCGACAATTCGCGCTCCACCACGCTATCGAAACGCGCCGTGGCCATTTCAGTCCCCATCTCGCCTGCGAGCTCGCGCCAGCCGCCGTACTTGAAGGCGTGAACGATGCCAGCCGTCGTCCCCCGCATGACGTAGGGCGCCCGAGCAGCCCGCAGGTACGGTAGCCACCCACGGCACTCGATGCAGCTCGAGGTCGAGTGGTGTACTCCACTGTCCGGCAAAGAGATACCGCAGCGTGGACAGGACGGATCCCGCGGCCGCGGCGCCCGTGCCCAACAGAGCCCGCATACGCGACCCGCCCGCCGCCGCAGTGGGTCGCCACAGACCAGACAGACGGGGGGCAGCAAGGGGTCCAGCCAACGCCGCAGACGTGCTCGCGCCGCTTCCGCTCCTGCGCGATCGAGCCTCATGCCCTAGGGTAGCTAACCACCGTCAACCGATCCTCAGCAGCGGAGGCCGATGAAGCGAGTGAACGCCGCCGCTAACGGAAGCGAGGATTGACGATGTTGTTGTATATGGAGCCGAACGTGTAGCTGAGACTGATGTTCAGGCCGTAGCGGTAATCGGTACCGAGTTCCCGACGGCGCAACAGGACTTCGTCGTCTGTCGCGTCCTCGCGCGGCAGGTAGATCTGATCTTTGATCCGGGAGAACGACCCCCTCAGGTTCAACTCGAGCCCCCTGACCAGGCGCACGTTCAGGTACCCGCGTAGATCGATCCGGTGCTGGTCAAAGTCGTCCAGGAAGTTCGAGCCGTCCAGTGATACGTTGACCGTTCCGAACGGCTGCCGGACCGTGTACGAGATCTCCATGAACTGAGACGGGCGCGTCTCGGAGTTCCGGTCAAAGATCGTGATCGTCTCGTAGTCGTAGTAGTTGACCGAAATCGCGTAGACGAAGGTGAACTCGCGCCGCGTCGACTCTGAGTACGGGAATACGTTGAATTCGACGGCGGGGCCCGCTTCCAGTCGCAAATCCTGGTTCTGATAGGTGGACGTGCGCGCCTCCGCCGTGGCCCCAGCCGACCAGTGTTCGCCGAGGCTCTTGATCACAGTCGCGCCACCGCCATAGTTGCGCGCGATGCTCGTCAACTCCTCGCCATCGCTCAGCTCGAAGTCGTCCGACTCGTACCAACCGCTGACGCCCAGCCGGATCTTCCACTCTTCCGTCGTCCGATTGGCCGACAGCGAGCCGTTCCCCGAAAAACCTCGCTGCCTCTCCTCACCGCCCAAGTCGCCACCCAGCCGTATGCGAAAGATCCAGAAATTCCAGGGATCATCCACGGCCTGCGGTGTAGATTCCAAAGAGTCGCGCGGCACGTAAGTGATCTCGATCCGCTCGGCCAACGGGAGGCGGGCCACGTATCGGACCAAACCCAGTTTGAGGGTCCGGGTCAGCCCGCTTCGGATCTCGTCGAAGGTATCGGTGTCGCTCGAGAAGTACTGCAGCGAGTCATCGATCGACTCGAACTGACGTTGGCCGATGTAGGCCACGCTGAATTCTTCCCCGCCACTACCGGTTCGCCGGGTGGTGACCAGAACGTGGACGTGAGCGTCGCGACGGTCGCGCACGTAGTCCACGAACGAGATCTCACGACGAAAGTGGTCGAAATCGCAGTAGCGACTGCGGCAATCCATGAACACACGGAGCGCCTCGCCGTTGGCGCGAGTGCTGTCCGCTCGCTCCTGGCCGCCAGCTTCCGCCAACGGCAAGGCGACCATCAGGGATCCGAAAATCACCGCGCCGGCCTGTAGTCTCATGAACCTCACTGCGGGTTGGTGACACGCCAAGACATCCCCTTCCGTATTGGCAAAGTCCGAGCCTCGATCGGCGTGCCCTTCGGCAGCCGCAGATAACCGCACCGGACCGCCGGCTCGGCCGATTCGAGCGGCTGGCGCGGCCCAGTCACCCCTGTCGCCCTGTCCCGATTGGCGACAAGACGCCCCCCGGTCTGGGCCACTGGCCGCCGCTACCGCTGTTACCTAGAATGGCATCCATGAAACCCGCCATCGCGCAGATCCTGCACGGCGCTCTCCGCTGCGCCGTCGCCACGGCCCTGGTGTTTGTCGCCGCTTGCCAGCCGTCGCCCGAGCCACCGCCGAATATCATTCTGATCCTGGCGGATGACCTCGGTTACGCCGAGCTGGGCAGCTACGGGCAAGAGAAGATCCGCACACCGAATATCGATCGACTGGCCCAGGAGGGAATGCGGTTCACGCAGCACTACTCGGGCAGCCCGGTGTGCGCGCCTTCGCGTGCCGTGCTGCTGACCGGACGGCACACGGGTCACGCCTATATCCGCGACAACGACGAGATGTCCGAGCGGGGTGATGTCTGGCACGACCTCGCTCTGGAAGGCCAGCGTCCGCTTCCCGCGGGCACCCACACGATCGGCACGATGCTGCAGGAAGCCGGCTACGTGACGGGCGCCATTGGCAAATGGGGATTGGGCGGTCCCGGCAGCACGGGTGAACCCAACCGGCAGGGTTTCGACCACTGGTTCGGCTACCTGTGCCAGCGAATCGCCCACAATTACTACCCCCCGTACCTGTGGCGAAATACCGAGAAGCATGTCCTGGCCAACGAGTACTTCTTCCCTCATCAACGGCTGCCGGAGGACGCTGATCCGTACGACCCGGCCTCGTACGCGCCGTATTCCGGTACCGAGTACGCCATGGACCTGATGGCTGAAGAGGCACTCGCCTTCATCGCCGACAACCAGGACCACCCGTTCTTTCTCTATCTACCATTCCCGGTTCCCCACGCAGCGCTTCAGGTGCCCGAAGAGTCGCTGAGAGAATACGAGGGGGCATTCCCCGAGACGCCGTATCGCGGCGAGCAAGGGTACCTGCCGCACCCGAAGCCCCGGGCTGCCTACGCCGCGATGATCACCCGCATGGACCGGGAGATCGGCCGCATCCTGGACTTGTTGGACCGGCTCGGGCTGGCTGAGAACACCGTCGTCTTCTTCACCAGCGACAACGGTCCCACCTTCAACGGCGGCACCGACTCCGAGTTCTTCGGCAGCGCCGGCCCACTGCGTGGGCTCAAGGCGCAGCTCTACGAAGGCGGCATTCGCGTCCCGCTGATCGCTCGCTGGCCCGAGCACGTCCCACCGGCTAGCGTCAGCGATCACCTCTCCGCCTTCTGGGACTTCCTGCCGACCCTGGCCGACCTCGCCCGTATAGACGAGGTCCCGGGTCAGGTCGATGGCCTCTCGATGCGGCCCACACTCTTCGGCCAGCCGGCTGAACAGGATCGGCACGAGTACCTCTACTGGGAGTATCAGGGCCGGCAAGCCGTCAGGCTTGCCGACTGGAAGGGCTACCGTAGCAGCCCCGACAGCCCCATCGAGCTGTTCGACCTCGCCACCGACATCGGCGAGGGGCACGATGTCGCCCAACAGCACCCGGACGTCGTCGCGCGCATCGCCGACATCATGGCGACGGCCAGAACCGAGTCCGATTTATTTCCACTGGTCCGAGAACAGTAACCGACTTCCGACGAGGATAACGATCGTGAAAGTGACACTAGGCTCGATAGTCTTGAACCGAGGGCTCGGAGCCCTGGCCATCCTCGCACTGGCCGCCAACGGCTGTTCCGAACGCGCGCCAAGCACAGGGTCCGACTTGCTGCCCGAGCGGCTGCACGGGCTGCAGCTCGTCGAGTCGCAATCGGGTGAAGAAGCGGCGGGTGTGATCGCCCGGCTCCACCAGGGCGAAGTGGCTCCCCGCGCCACTCAGATCGGCCTCTACGAAGCCGAGGGACTGAATGCCGAGTTGTATGTCAGTGCGTTCCAGACCGCGGACGAAGCTGTGGCTCAGTTCGAGGCGATGGTCAGCGCCATCAACGAAGGCGTCGAAGGGTTCGGCCATCATACCCACTTCGAGGCCGGCGGTCGAGACGTGCACGTCGTCTTCGGCAACGCGCGGATCAACTACTTCTACGCGGAAGGCGAGCGATTGACCTGGCTGGCCGTAACACAGCCCATGTTTGCG
>JASFMO010000249.1:0-5539 GCA_050117535.1 Gemmatimonadales bacterium
CATGGTGGCCTCGGTTCCGCTGTTGACGAAGCGAACCACTTCGATCGAGGGCACGAGTTCGATCACCTTCTCCGCCAGCTCGACCTCCTCGGGAGTGGGAGTTCCGTAGTGCGTGCCCTTCCGCACAGCACGCTCCACAGCCTCGGTCACTTCGGGGTGCGCGTGACCGAGGATCAGCGGCCCCCACGACAACACGTAGTCGATGTATTCGGCGCCATCCACATCGCGCAGTCGCGATCCCAGTCCGCTGGCTGTGAAGAACGGCTGGCCGCCGACGGCGCCGAACGCGCGGACCGGCGAATTCACGCCGCCCGGTGTCACATTTCTGGCGCGCTCGAACAGATCCTGCGAAGCCTTTCCCGGTGTCATCGTCCCCATGCGGTTTGAAGGTCAAGTGTTGTGGCTTCTCTGTACTCGGTCGGCTGGCTAGCCGCCCGCACGCGTTCGGTGGCCACCGCCCACAAGTCTGCATCGTCGGCGTTGACCACCGTGGCCATGGCGATATCCCCGGGCGCCAACTCGACGTCGGATGTCGTGACATAGGTCAATCCATCGATCTCGTACGCCTGGCCCCGGGACCGGCCCTCCAGCCCCTCTGTCATGTCGCCGGTCGCGGGCCGGTCGATGACCACTTCGACCGCAGTCCCGATCAATTCCCGGTTCCGAGACGCCACGAGGGAGCGTTGCAGGTCACTGACCCGTGACAAACGCTCCGACGTCAACGAATCGGGGACGCGGTCCGGCATCTTGGCACTCGCCGTACCCGGCTGGGGCGAGTAAGCGAAGGCGCCTAGGTGCTCGAACTGCACCTCACGCATGAGCTCGAGCAGTTCCTCGAAGTCTTCCTCGGTCTCGCCGGGGAATCCCACGACGACCGTGGTACGGATCGTCAGGTCGGGTATCTCAGATCGCAGCCAGCCGATCTTCTCCCTGAGTCGATCGGGCCGCTCCGGCCGGCGCATGCGCTCGAGCATCCGCGCGCTGGCGTGCTGGATCGGCATGTCGATGTACGAGAGAAGCCGTGGTTCCGCAGCCATCAGTTCGACGAGCGGCGGGCGAAGTCCGGCCGAATAGATGTAGAGGAGCCGGAACCACGGAATCTGGGTCGACTGGATCAGCCGCTCCACCAAGTCGTGAAGCTCTACTCGCCCGTCCTGATCGCGGCCGTAGTGCGCGAGGTCCTGCGCAACGAGATTCAGCTCCACCACACCTCGCGCTTCGAGCATCCTAGCCTCTTCCACCAGCCGCTCGATGTCGAACGAGCGGTGGCGGCCGCGCCAGATGGGTATGGCGCAGAAGGCGCACTTATGGTCGCACCCCTCACTCACCTTCAGGTATGAGAGATGACGGAGCCCCCCCGCCGGCAATCGGGACCCCGGGTGCTTGTGCTCGCGTCCATCGAGCAACCCACGCGTTACGAGTTGTGGCACGAGATCGGGCAGGTCCTGCAAGCCCAGAAACAAATCGACTTCGGGAAGCGACTGCTGTAATTCGCGTCGGTAGCGCTCAACCATGCAACCGACGGCAACCAAGACGCGGAGTCGGCCGGTGTCCTTCAAGCGCGCGGCCTCGAGCAGCGTCTCGATCGATTCCTGCTTCGCGGCATCAATGAAGGCACAGGTATTGATGACCAGCACTTCCGCATCGGAGGGTTCCGATGCGTACATCGCGCCATGGCCGACGAGCGTGGCCACGATACGCTCGGAGTCTACTGTGTTCTTGTCACAGCCGAGCGTTATGACGGAAAACCTCACCGCGTGAACACCTCCACGCCCGGAGGTGGCGAGAAGCGGAAGAGATCGTCAGGCAGGTCGATACCGGCCTGAACGTCGTGCAGCGTTATGGTGCGGATGGTCTCGTTCTCCTCATATATCTCGAACTTACGCACCAAGTAGTCGCTTGCATCGACCCAAACCCGCACCAGCGTATACGGGGCGTCGAATCTCGGTACCAGCGACAAGAGATGCGCCGAGCGGCCATCGATCTGCTCGCGGCCGACGTAGGTGGCGACGTAGCGCTCCTTGGGGCTGACTAGGAATTCACCACCCAACGTCGCCCCCTCCGAGGTGCGATTGATCGCCGTCCTGACGACTTGATCCGGCTGCGCACTCGGGTAATACATCCAGAAGTAGTCGCCGTCAGCGACGAGCAGGTCGCCCGCGGGGTCCTCGAACTTCATCAAGAAATAGTTCGGCTTCTTCTGAAAGACGGTTCCGCGTCCTTCCTTGACTCGCTCCAGCGCGCGAATCTCGATTCTTTGCACGAACTCGGAGCGCACAGTCGTGACGGCCTGGTAGGCTTCCGAGGCCTTCGCGAGCACGTCCTCCGCTCTCTCATCAGTCTGGAAGTCAGCACCGAACGTCGTTGCCAGGGCAACAAACAAGACTCGCGTCGCGTGTATCATCATCTCCACTCAGACCCGCTCTCTTTCATCCCCAACCGAACAGATCCTGTCCAAGTCGTGAAGTGTAACCAATACCTCTCTCGGTTTCGACCCCTCGGGCGGGCCAACGATCCCCGCACCCTCGAGCTGGTCGACGATCCGCGCCGCACGGCCATACCCCACCTTCAGGCGGCGCTGCAGCAGGCTGGTCGAGCCCTGCTGATGTTGGACCACCACCTCGGCGGCACGACGGAAGAGCGGGTCCCGATCCTCGACGCCCTCGGCGCCGATCTCGAGCTCGGCCTCCTCGAGCTCGCGCTGGCGAACCTCTTCGAGGATGTCCGCCTCCGCCTCGGCCTTCGCGCGCTCGGCCTCCTCTGCCTTGGCGCGGTACCACTCCATCAATCGCTCCGTATCCTCGGTCGATACGAAGGTACCCTGGATACGAACCGGCTCGGCTTGGCCCGGCGGCATGAACAGCATGTCGCCGTTGCCCAGCAAGGTCTCGGCGCCGTTCTGGTCGATGATCGTCCGGCTGTCGACCTTCGAGGCGACGCGGAACGCGGCGCGGCACGGGAAATTCGCCTTGATCAGCCCCGTGATCACGTTCACCGACGGTCTCTGCGTCGCGACTACCAGATGAATACCCGTGGCACGCGCTTTCTGTGCCAGGTAGGCCAGGGGCCGTTCAACCTCCGCCTGTACCGTCATCATCAAGTCGGCCAACTCATCAACGACGAGCACGACGTACGGCAGGACCTCGGGCTCCTCGATCACTCCGCCACCGTAGGATTCGGGGGCACGGATCGGCGTCCCGCGGGCGATCCGCGTATTGAACTCGCGTAGATTGCGGCAGCCATTGGTCGATAGCCATTCGTAGCGCCGCTCCATCTCGTACACCAGCCACTTGAGCACCGCCGCCGCGTCGTTGTTGTCGGTGACGACTGGATGCCGCAGGTGAGGCAGAACGTTGTAGCCGCCCAGTTCGACCATCTTGGGGTCCACGAGCAACAACCGAAGCTGCTCGGGCGTGTAGCGGTAGATCAGGCTGGAGATGATGGCATTGATACACACCGATTTCCCGGAGCCCGTCACGCCGGCGATCAGCAGATGGGGCATCTGCGCCAGGTCGTAGACGTCCGACCGCCCATTGACGTCTTCACCCAGCGCCAGCGGCAATTGGGCCCGGCTGGTTCGATAGGCGGCCGCACCCAAGATCTCCCGCAGATAGACGACCTTACGTTCCGGATTCGGCACCTCGACACCGACAGCGCCCTTGCCGGGGATCGGCGCGATGATCCGTACGGAGGGGGCCTTGAGCGCCAAAGCCAGGTCATCCGCGAGCGCTGCGATCTTGCCGACCTTGACCCCGGAGGCCGGCACGACCTCGAACTGGGTAACGACCGGCCCCGTCGTGCGCCCGGCGATCTTGCCCTCGACCTTGAAGGTGCGGAGCGTCTCCACCAGCGTCACGCCCAGCCTGTCGAGCGCCTCCGCGCTCACCGTGTACTTCTGAGCCGGCGGCGGCGCGAGCAGCTCGAGCGGCGGCAATTCCGAGTCCGGCAGCTCCGCAACCGGCATCAAAGCGGCTTGCTCGACCTTCGGCGTCCGCCGGCTCGCGCGCGGTCGGCGCGACACGGTCTCAGCGGCCGACGTCGCTTCGTCCGAGCTAGCGACGTTCGACTCGGAGTCCCGCCCGCGGAGCCGGAAGCTTGACAACCGCGACCGGAGACGCTGCCAGAACGGTCCGAGGGTCTGTCTGACGGCGCGCGAGGCGCTCCCAAACCAGGCCCCGGCGGCGGCCGCGGCCTCAACGGCTCGCCAAGTTGCCCTGCCGGCGGAGCTCGCGCCGGCCCTGAGCGCCACCACTCCCCTCGCTACGGCTTTGAATGGGCCCAGGCCAAGCACGGCGACGTTGCCGACCGCGAACAGGGCGAGCAACACGAGCGCCGACCCTAACCAGCCGAGGGCAGAAACCAGAACGCCGCCCAGCCAGGAACCGTAGCTGCCGACCAACCAAGCGGCCCCGCCTCCCGAAGGGAACGCGAAGGCAACCATGAGCGGTGGAGCCAGGCCAAGGATGATCGAGAAGAAGAGAGTCCAGCGGGTCGCCTCGCGGCGCTCCAGCGCGCCGAGGCTCCAGATTCCCCACATCACCAAGAGCAGTGGGACAATGGCGGCGCTGACGCCAAAGGCGCCCACCAGCACGCCGGCGACCGCCGCCCCGACGGGCCCAACGATGTTGCCCGACGGGAAGAGTCCCTCGACGCCCGTGCCCAACAGCCCCGCCGGTACGAGGCTCAGCAGCGTAAAAGCGCCGACGGTGGTCAGGCCAATGCCGACTACTATGCGTTGAGTTCGATCATACCCGCCGTCACCCATCTCTCACCTCATCACGACCGACTGTCAACTCGCGCCACCACAGCAACTACGGCAACTGCTCAGCCCCCTCGCTCAGTCGCGTGCAACGGTCGAGGAAGCCGTTGCATGCTGAACGAACGACTTCACCCGCCCCGCGATCCCGCGCTCGCCGTCTTCTTGTTAAGGCGATCCAGGAAGTGGGTGTCCACGTCGCCGGCGCGGAAATCGGGGTGGTCGAGTACCTCTCGCAGGAACGGAATCGTTGTCTTGACGCCCTCGATAACGAACATCTCTAAAGCGAGCCGGGCTCTGGCAATGGCCTCGTCGCGAGATCGCGCCCGAACGATCAGCTTGGCGATCAACGAATCGTAGTACGGCGGAATCGTGTAACCACCGTACACGTGCGTATCGACCCGCACGCCCGGCCCGCCGGGAGGATGGAAGGTCGTGATCTTGCCGGGCGCCGGTCTGAAATCGTTCTCCGGGTCTTCGGCGTTGATGCGGCACTCGATGGCGTGCCCGCGCAATTCGACGCCGTCGGGTACCGCCAGGGTCTCTCCGGCGGCCACCCTCAGCTGCTCCTTGAGCAAGTCGTAGCCCGTCACCTCCTCGGTCACCGGGTGCTCGACTTGGATGCGCGTGTTCATCTCGAGGAAGTAGTAATGGCCATCGCGATCGAGCAAGAATTCGACGGTCCCGGCGCCGACGTAGCCGATCGCCTCGACGCCGCGAATCGCCGCCGCGCCCATCTCGCGCCGCAGCTCGGGCGTGAGGGCCGGGCTGGGCGACTCCTCG
>JASFMO010000250.1:0-5536 GCA_050117535.1 Gemmatimonadales bacterium
AACCGGGATCCGGCCGGGCGCAGCGCCCCGACCGGCCATCTGCATTCGCTAGGGAAAACAATTTCAGGATCGTCCCGCTTGCGCGACGACAGGACACGCCTGGATAATACGGGCGCGACCTCCAAGCCGACGATGCCGCCAAGCCGCGCCCGCTGCCAAGCCGCGCCCGCTGCCCGTAGTCGGGCTGATTCGGGTTCACGAGTCACGGTCAGCAGACGCCGCGGAATCCGCGGAAGGCCCCTACGGCCAGTCTCGGTGTTATCTGGGCCACCGGATTGGAGCCTCGTCACGCCGGCAAGAACGGCGAAATAGGAAAGATTTATCAAAAATGTGCAAACTCTTTCCAAATCTGGCGCCACCGCCTCAGTCGCCCGAAAAGCGTAAATGAATTTATCACAATCACTTACAGGAATTGGCCCCGTTGCGGAACGGGCTTTGCTTATTCCAATGCGCGAAGGACGGAGTCTCGAGCGTCTTAGCCGGACAGGGAAAACGGCGGGGGAGGGCGACTCAGGGGCTCCGTCCTCATTTTCAAGACATACTTACCGGCCCGGTCTCGCCGGTACAGCCCCACGCTGGAGGAATGCAGCGAGCCTACCGCACATTCTCTCTTCGAAGCGAGCGTCCCGTTGGGCCCGGGACGCTCGCTTTTTACTGCCAGCACCATCCGAGCCACGGAGCCCGTCGGCCGGTCCTCCGCGAACCCGCGTCCTCTCGTCGCTGGGAGTTCGTTGAGATGACGGAGACAGGCAGCTCCGTACGCCCTTCACCGAGGATTCTGCTGACCGGACGCCCCGGCTGCGGGAAGACGACCGTTGTTCGGCAGTTGGTGGACCTCATCGGTCCGAGCCATTGTGCGGGCTTCTACACCGAGGAGGTGCGAGAGCGCGGGCGCAGGATCGGGTTCGACGTCGTGACGCTGGACGGAAGGCGCGGACCGCTGGCCCGGATCGGTGACGCGGGCCCGCGCGTCGGCCGCTACGCCGTGGACGTCGGCTCGTTCGAGGGCTTGGCGGTCCCGTCGCTCAGAGCGCTCGAGCGCCGCGGTCCGCAACGCCGCATCCTGATCGTGGACGAGATCGGGAGGATGGAGCTATTCAGCGGCGAGTTCGTGGCTCTGATTCTGCGACTCCTGGACGATCCCTCACGGGCGATTCTGGGAACGGTTCCGGCCAGCCGGCAGCCGGTCGTCGAGGCGATCCGTCGCCGCCCAGACATCACGATCATTCAGGTGTCGAGAGAGAATCGGGACCGGCTGGCTGCGGAGATTGCCCCGGTCTTCGTCCAGTATCTATCGAACCGGGGAGCGAACGCCTAACCCTAGAACAGCTCGACCCAGGCGCGCTGCGGTAGCAAGCGCGGTCGCCCGAGCTTGGACAGATACACCGCTCGTTGGGCGGCACAGCTACTGTACCAGAAGCGAGGTGTGGCGCCGCTGATGAACATGTCATCTCCGACGTAGGCCGCGCCGTAATAATCCACCGGGCCGCCCAGGGTCAGGTCGTCTTTCACCATGACGATTCCGTAAAACTCGAAGGGGCCATTCATCTTGAGGTCTTCGTCAACCAGCAGGATGCCCTGCCCGCCGCCCGAGCCTGTGAGATCGATCGATCCATTGACGTGGATGATCGGGAAGTAGTCGAAGCAGGGACTATTCGGATCGCTCGGCGCGCCCCAGTTGAGCGAGCTAGACTTGTCGCAATCGCCGTTCACGACCGTGGGCTGCGACCCGCCGAACGAGAAACTGTCCGGCAGCTGAATATCCGCCATGGCGGCGAGTTCGTCGTAGGTCAGGTCCCCGAAGTCGAAGATGGTCGTCTCACTCAGCGTCGGATCTGACACGATGGCCGCCGGGTAACCCGACACCCGACTGGGGTCGTTGACGGCGCCACCGGGTGAGAGAACGACCCCCGGCAGACTGTCTCCAGAGAACCCGGAGCAAGCATTCGCCGGCCAAGAGCCCGGCGGATTGGTGTTCAGGCCCGTGATGATCGGCTGGGCACCGCCCCCGAAGTTGACGTACTCGATGACCTTCGCCGCCGCGTCGCAGCAGAGGTCAGGGATCCACGTGCGGGCGACGGCCGCCTGGCGTCGCTGGCCCTGGTTCGCCCCGGGCGGCCTTCCCACGGCTTCGATGTAGTAGTAGCGCTTCGCCGAATCGCTGCCGACCCGCACGACGAAGGCGGTATAGCTTCCGCCGCCCTCGAAGCTCACCGGACCGACGATTTGCGTATCGCCCGGTTGTAGCGCGCCGTACGCAACGGGGTCCCACTGATCGAGTACCTGTAGGATGCCGGCTTCGCCGGAATAGAAGCTGGTCGTGACGCTTCTCATTCCGCGGCCGATCTGGAACTCCTGCGAAGCGGAGAAGTATCCGCCGGCGACGACCGCCGCCAACAAGACGAGCGCGAAAACGGCCATCGCCAGAGCGAAACCGCTCTCGTCTCTCAACCGCCGCCGTCGAATGGAGCTCATCGCCGTCGCCTCACTGACCGTTTCTCAGGTGGGTGCTCGTCGATAACATACGGTAGTCGGGGTCGGTCAACGTGCGATCCGTGGGCGCTTTGACGCTGATCGCGACTCGGCTCACGAGCGCCGGGTCCGTGGTCGGCACGTTGTTGGGCGTGTAGTAAGTCAGCCGCAATCCCCCATCCTCCGGCGGCGCCAGCGGCCCCGCCACCGGCACATAGTCACCGGACCCTCGGTTCCGGCGACCCAGCCACCAGCGCTCATCCATCTGGAACAGGCCGAACACATACGGCCGGAAGAGGCGCACGGGTGCTCCCTCCCAAACGCCGCCCAGCGTTCCGGTGATGGTCACGACGCGCTCAGGCGCACTCCCCGAACCGCAGCTTGGCCCGGACGCCGCAATGCCGACCACCGGAAGGATGCGCCAGGCATCATCGTCGTTCTCCGGTCCATTCTCCACGAAGACCAAGAGGCTGTCCGCCCCGTCCATCGTGAAATGACCTGAGACGTGCCTCAGCGACAATGTGCCATTCGCCTCGTTGAGCCCGCAGACGATGCCGAACCCTACGGTCGACCTGAACGCCACGCTGTCGCTTCCGAATGCGTACAGATCGCCTCCCGGTGGGCTGACCTCGCGCAGCTCGGACGTGAGCACGGTTGCCGACGCACGCATCGCGTGACGAGCCGACAAAATCCTCGCTTGCCGGGCGTAGAACTTCTTCTGTGCCGAGAGCGCGCGCAGCGTTCCGGCCACGACGATCCCGGTGAGCGTCATGGCGACGAGCACTTCGACGAGCGTGAAGCCGCGCGACCGGATCAAGCGCCTGAATCTCATTGCCTGATGAAGATGACGACCGTATCGGCCACCTGGCTGCCGCTACGGCGCAAGTATCGGGCTTCCAAGATGACCTTCTTCGGGTTGTTTCCCTCAACGAACCAGGCCAGTTCGTACTCACCCTCATTGCGCATCCCGGACTGCACCGAATCGTAAGGGACCGACTTGAGCCGCTCGGCCTGGTCAGCGACTAGCATCGACACGTCGGTGTCGCGCTCACCGATCTGCAGCTCCGCGGACACCAGACCCACCGCGGTCGAAAACCCGACGACTCCAATGGCAATGATCACCACCGATATCAGCAGCTCCGTTACCGTGAATCCGGCTCGACCGTATGATGTCTTCATCGGCGCTCACTGTCGTCGAACGACGGTACCGCCCAACGAAAGCTGGACGGTGTCGGCACGATCCATCCGCGAGAATACGATGATCGCGTTGTGCGGCTCGCAATTGCCGCCCGAGTACGCCAGTCCGCGGGCATCGAAACACAGCGTCTGTCTCGGCGAGTACATCGTTACACCACCATACTCTCTCCTGACGTCCACAACATGCCCGATCGTATCGGCGGCTATCGCCCCGGGCACGCCCGTATCCACCTCGACCCAAAACAGAGCCTGGTCGGCCCGGATGTGCAACCGCCCCTCACGCCCAAACTGAACGGCCGCGACGCGCGCCCGCGCGTACGTGTTGATGAAGACGTCTCTCGCGCTGCCGACCTTGAAGCGTCCCGCGAGGGCCGACAGCACCGGCAGCGTAAGCCCAAACAGCACGGCCGCCACGAACATCACCATCACCAGCTCGAGCAAGGTGATACCGAGCCGGGACGCTATCCGATCGGGAGAGCGCGGCACGACTGCGGCGCGACGGCCAGGGGGAAACGGCCAACTCCTCATACCGGTTTGAAACCGTCCGAATATCAAGCGTTTTGCCTCGATGGTCGCCAAGCGCGGGAGAGTCAAACCGCCACGCAAGCGCTGCAACGTCTTGCCGCGAAAAGACTACCTCACAGCCTGCGATTCTGTTCGCGACTGACCGTGCCCGAATCGGTGCCGGCGGGTTGCACGACAGGGATAAGGCGCCGGTGGGATTCGAACCCACGAATAGGGGCTTTGCAGGCCCCCGCCTTAGTCCACTTGGCTACGGCGCCACACTCTTGACTACAATACTAGGCCTTCCCTACCTCCTGTCAATTTTCTTCGCTCCCTGTCCTGATCGGATCCAGCGTCTCATATTATCGACCGCCCATGAGACGCTGTCTGCTGGTTCTCGGATCCATGGCCGCTCTGTTGCCGCCGTCCACTCTCGAGGCGCAGTGGCGGGACGCCCAGCTTCCCCGACGGGGCGAGCTGCAGGTGGGCATCTCGGGCGAGAGTCTCAGCTTCGACCACCTGTTCATGGACGGGCAGGCACAGCCTCTGACGCGGGTGCTGAGGGCCGAGCTCGACGCACGCCTGATCCCAGAGCTAAACGCTCTGACCGACTCGCTCGGCCGCCTGTACTCGGACCTCGGCCTCGCTCTCCCCGCTCCGAGCCACTTGGGTACTCTGGGCTACGACGCGCTCTACGAGCGGATCAGCGCGCCGATCAGTCTGAGCTTCGGAGCGACGGAATGGCTCGCCGCTTTCGTCGTCGTCCCCGTCGTCAAATCGGAGACCAACGCCGCGGCCCGGTTGGATTCGCTGACGGCCGTTTCCGCGTACTCGGCCACAGCCTTCGAAGGTTTGTTCGCGGGACTCGGTGCGGGTATCGCTCAGCTGCAGAGCATAGTCGCCGCGGATACGCTGGCCGCCGATGTTCAGCTGGAGGCCGAACGCCTGCTGGCAGACGCTCAGACTCTCGAGACCGGTCTCCTCAACATCAGCGCCGGAACCTACGCGCCCAACAACACCGGCGAGCCGGGCCTGGATCTGCTGGCGTACTACGGCCGGCTGCAATCGGACTTCGGGGCGTTCGAGATCGCGCTGCCCAACCTGGCCCTGGCGTCGACCTTGAGCGTGGCAGACGCCGTCGGGGAGGTCCCGTGGCCCGAACTGGGAATCGAGACCCCGCAATCCAGTTCCACCGGCATCAAGTTCGGCGACATCGAGGCCGGGCTGAGCGTCCAACCCTACGACAGCTTTCGAGAGCGGCCCGACCGCGCGCGGCCTCGTTTTCCGATTCGCCTGCGCATCGACGGCCTCTATCGCTTCGCCACCGGCTCGCCGCCCGTCGCCGGCCGGCTGACGGACGCCG
>JASFMO010000251.1:0-5536 GCA_050117535.1 Gemmatimonadales bacterium
GTCGATATCGGTGCCGACGTTCTTGGAGTCCGCGTTTGGAGGACTGCTCCCCGGTGCGAGGACGTTGATGTCCACCGTCGCCTGGGCGGAGGCGCCGTCCTCGTCGGTGACGCTGTAGGTGAACTGTTCGGACCCGGTGTAGTCGGCCGCCGGCGTGTAGGTAACCTGGGCCTGGTCACCGCCACCGCCACACGCCTGGTCGGAGATTCCACTCAGCGAGCCGTTCGAGGGTCCGCTGACGATCGCGAAGGTCAGGTTGCAGGTCTCGGCGTCCGAGCCGCTCAGCACGATGTCCGCCGGCGTGTTCATGCTAGTCTCGACCTGCTTGGCGTCGGCGCTGGGCGGGGTGTTGGCGGCCTGCACCGTGATCGCGAGTGCGTCGGTGCCTTCCTCGTCACCGCTGGTTCCGCTGCCGTCGGTTGAAAGGCCAACGCCGTACATGGTGTAGGTCCCGCCGGCGGAAGGTGCTTGCCATTGGAAGCTCCACGAGAGGGTACCGCTGCCCCGCCGCGCTTGCGACTGAACGATCTCGCCGCTGGAGATCACCGTACCGCTGCCGGCGAGCAGCGTCCCGCCGTCCGGGACGGCGACGTTTAGACCGCCCTGCTGCTGGTCGCTGTCGCTGGCCGGTTCGATCGTCAGAGTGTAGTCGCCCGTCTGGCCGGGACCGAGTGTTGCGGGACCGCTGAGCGTGACGGTCGGCGCATTTCCGTTCGCTCTGTGGCAACCGCTGCACAGTCCATCGCCGGGCGCGCCCGACCGGCCGCTGACACCGCCCTCGTAGAAGTGGGGATTGGTTGTGGGCCCAACGACCCCAGTTCGATCCTGCTCGCTGCAGGCGCCGAGCGAGATCACGAGTGCGAAGGCTGCCAGTGTCCTCATGCTGCGCATCTGTCTCCTCCTTGGTCTGGCGGGAACCGAGGAATGCCCTCTCGTGGGCGTACGAAGGCCACCAGCGAGCGCATCGGAGCGCTGGCTGTCTCCGTGACGGTCCGTACCGGGTTGTCTGCTTGGGCTCGCCAGCGACTAGCGCGAGTTGATATCGGTAGCGGGCAACTCCTGTGCCCGCAGCCATCTTGTCGCGAAACGACCCGTCATGACCACCGAAGTGAACGGCGGCCGAGGACTCCAACATACTACCGGAGTTGAAGATACGCGCATCAGTGCGCGTGGCACCGACCTCGCACTCGCTGACTAGCCGAGGTTGGCAGCTATCAACTTGGTTTGTGAAATCTGTTCAGGCTGGGTATGAAGGTCTGCATGTTCGTCTTGAAATCGTCCGGCGCTGGCATCTTGCGTCCGATGGTGGCCGTGTCCTACCATGCACGTTCCCAACCTTCGAGAGACAGTTCCGCGACGCGTAGCTGAGAAACCCCAGGAGGATCTGAAGATGTCGAATGCCATCAGCGGCTTGAAGCCCGAGTTGGTGTGGAAGTACTTCGCGGAGATCAGCGAGATTCCGCGCTGCTCGAAAAACGAAAAACGGATCTCGCAGTGGGTGATGGACACGGCAAAGAAGCTGGGTCTGACGGCCAAGCAAGACCGGCACCTCAATGTGGTCGTGAAGAAACCGGCGTCGCCGGGCCGGGAGAAGTCGCCGGGTGTCTGCCTTCAGGGTCACCTGGACATGGTCTGCGAGAAGAACAAGGGGGTGGATCACGACTTCGAGACGGACCCGATCGAGCTCGTGCGCAAGGGCAACGTGTTGATGGCGAACGGAACGACGCTGGGCGCCGACAACGGGATCGCGGTCGCGACCAACCTGGCGATCATGGAGGACAAGTCGCTCGAGCACGGTCCGCTCGAGTTCCTGTTCACGGTCGACGAGGAGACCGGTCTGACGGGCGCCGGCAACCTCAGGTCTGGGTTCCTCGACAGCAAGATCCTGATGAATCTCGACTCCGAGGAGGAGGGTGCCCTCTACGTCGGCTGTGCCGGTGGCCGGGACACGAAGGGCACCTGGCGCGTCAAGCTCACGCGCGCGCCGAGCGGCTCGAGACCGATGCGGCTGGCGGTCCGGGGACTGGTGGGCGGCCATTCCGGTCTCGAGATCCATCAGGGGCGCGGCAATGCCATCAAGACGCTGGCGCGTGCCTTGGCCGCGCTCGATGAGGTCGGCGTGCGGCTGAGCACGATCGAAGGCGGCAACAAACGGAACGCGATTCCGCGCGAGGCCGAGGCGCAGGTGTTCTTGCCGAAGGACAAGGTGCGCAAGGCTGCAGCCGTCGTGAAGAAGTTCGACGCGGTCGTGAAGGCCGAGCTGGCGACGGTCGATCCCGATGTCACCATCACGCTGGAAAACGTCGTGGGCGACGTCGAACGGCGGGTCATCGGCAAGTACGAGCACGAACTGATCGTCCGGGCTTTGCTGGCGCTGCCGCACGGCGTGACCAAGATGAGCGCCGATATTCCGGGCCTGGTCGAGACATCGACCAACGTCGCGGTGATTGGAGTCGAGAAGGGGAGCGTCGTCGTCGAGACCAGCCAGAGGAGCTCGGTGGCATCGGAGATCGAAGAGATCGTGCAGACGGTCAGCGCGATCTTCGAGCTGGGCGGAGCGAAGGTGATTCAGGATAGCGGCTACCCGGGCTGGAAGCCGGACATGGACTCGCCGATCCTCAAGATCGCCAAGTCGACGTACGAGCAGCTCTACGGTAAGGAACCCGAAGTCAAGGCCGTCCACGCTGGGCTCGAGTGCGGCATCATCGGCGAGAAGTATCCCGGTATGGACATGATATCGTTCGGCCCGACGCTGGAGGGCGTGCACTCGCCCGACGAGAAGATCTACATCGACAGCGTCGAGAAGTACTGGGATTTCCTTCTGGCGATTTTGAAGAACGTCCAGTGACCGACTGAGCGGTCGAAATGAAGCTCTACGCCGCCGTCGCGTTAGGCCTCGTTCTTGGCCTGCTTTTGGGGCTGGTCGCATCCGTGTCCGGCTCGCCGGCTCTGATCGCCTTCGCCGAGGGGCTCGAGCCCCTCGGCACGGCGTTCGTCGACTTGCTCAAGATGGTGGTCATCCCGTTGGTGGTGGCGATCATCTTCCTCGGCGTGGCGGGCTTAGGAGACCTGAGCCGACTGGGAAAGCTCGGCTCGCTGACGCTCCTGTTCTTCGCCGCCACCAGCGCGTTGGGTGTGCTGATCGGCATGGGCGTAATGCAGCTGCTGTTGCCGCTGGCCAGCGAGGCGGCGGCCCAGGCGGTGGGCGGCGCGACGGCCGAGGCGCCGGTGCTGCCGGGGCCGCTCGAGTTCCTGCTGGGGCTCATTCCCAGCAACCCGTTCCAGGTCGCCGCCGAGGGCGCGCTGCTGCCGCTCATCGTGTTCACGATCCTGTTCGCGGCCGCCGCCGGTGCGTTGCCTAGGCCGGACCGTGACCGGCTGCTCGATCTGGCCAGCTCGATCACCGCCGCCCTGATCAAACTGGTGGGCTGGATCCTCTGGTTGGCGCCCGTCGGCGTCTTCGCGCTGGCAGCGCCCGTCACCGCACGGGCCGGGTGGGCCATGCTGCAGAGCCTCGGCGCCTTCATTCTTGCCGTGCTGCTCGGCCTACTCCTCTTCGTGGCGGCGATCTACATGCCGGCCATCCGATTCCTGGGCGGCATGTCGGCGCTGAAGTTCTTGAAGGGTAGTCTGAACCCCATCATCATCGCGCTGAGCACGTCCAGCACGGCCGTCACGGTCCCGGCGATGATCGAAGCGTGCGACAAGGAGTTGGGCATCTCGCGCCCGGTGACCAGCTTCGTGATCCCGCTGGGCGCCGGGATCGGCCGCATGGGCACGGCGCTCTTCCAGGGCGCCGGTATCGTCTTCCTCGCCTGGCTGTTCGGCGTTCCGCTCCCGGTCACTGGAATCGGCGGCGCGGTGCTGGCTACGTTCATCGTGTCCTTCACGGTGGCGGGTATCCCGGCCGGCGGTGTGGTCAGCTTGGCGCCGGCGCTCGGCACCGTCGGCGTGCCGCTGGATGGGCTGGGTGTATTGCTGGGTGTCGATCGAATTCCCGATATGGCGCGCACGGCCACGAACGTCACCGGCATCCTGGCCGCCGCGGTCGTCATCGATCGCTGGGTCGGCGCGCCGGCGGCGAGCCCCGCGGTCGAGGAGGAGACGGCCGCGTCCTGATCAGGCCCGTAGGGTTTGAACTGGCGGGGACCGCGCTTACCAGAGAGGCGACCAGGCCGGCTTCACGTCCGGACGCCCATCATCGGTCAGTTTCTTCAGACCCGGCCGAAACGCGTTCAGTACGTAGATCTCCAGGTCGCCGTCGCGGTCCGTGGCGAACGCTATCCTGTCGCCTTTTGGCGACCAGGCCGGCATGATATCGATGCCGCGTTCGTACGTCAGCCTGAGCAGATCCGCCCCGTTGGTCCGAATCGCGTAGACTTCCCAATTTCCGTCACGGTCGCTGGCGAAAGCGATGAACGGAGCATCCGGCGACCAACTGGGCGATTCGTCGTCGGCCGGGTCGTTGGTCAGGTTCCTGGCGTTGCTACCGTCTTCCTCGATCAGGTAGATCTCCCAGTTCCCGTCCCGTTGGCTGGCGAAGGCGAGCTTTCTGCCGTCGGGCGACCATGTGGGCCAGCGGTCGGCCCCGGGCTCCGTCGTCAGCCGCGTCGCGCCAGAACCGTCCGAGTTCATGACGTAGATGTCCTGGTTCCCGTCGCGTGTGCCGGCGAACGCGATCTTCTTGCCATCCGGTGACCAGGCCGGAGTCTCTTCCTCGACATCGCTGTTCGTCAGGTTCGTGAGTTCGGCGCCGTCGTAGCGCATCACGTAGATGTCCTTGTCGCCGTCCCGGTCGCTGACGAAAGCGATCCTCGCCCCGTCCGGCGAGAACGCCGGTTGTTCATCGGCCGCGGGATCCCGGGTAAGGTTTCCCCGCTCGGAACCGGTCTGCGTTACGACATAGATCTCTTTGTTGCCGTCCCGTTCGCTGACGAAAGCGATATAGTCCAGCAAGGCGGCGGCACACGAGATCTGGAATTCGGCGCTGGTCGTCGCATCGACGCTGATCGTCACCATCCGCGGGTTGTCGGCTACGACCTGACAGTTGGCGGCGATCCCGTTCAGCGCGATCGTGTACTGGCCCGGAGCCAGGCCGAAAAAGGTCTCGCTCGCGTTCGATCTGATCGCTCCGCCGATTGCCCCATCGATGTCGAAGGTGTAGCCGTTGGCATCGACGGTCATGCCCGTCGTCACGGTGATGATCTCGAGGCTGCCGGCCGGGTTGCACGTGACCTCGAAAGTGATGGGGGTCACTCGGTTGCCGCTGACATGAACCGAACGGGGATTGTCACCCACGACGGAGCAATTCATGGTCAGGCCCTCGAGCTCGACGTTGTGCTCGCCGAAACCGAGCTCCATGACCAGGACGGTTTCGTTCACGCCGATCGCCTGATGGCGGTGACCGTCTACCGAGAAGGTGTAGCCGTCCGGATCGAAGCTCGCACCGGTCGTCACCACCGTGACTTGGAGCGCCCCGTTCCCCGGCTGAATCATGAAGTCGTCACCGCACCCGGTCACGGCGAGCGCGAGCCCA
>JASFMO010000252.1:0-5526 GCA_050117535.1 Gemmatimonadales bacterium
CTCCATGAGCTCCAGCATCGTGTGAACGTCGCGGATGCGCGGCACATTGAGCAGCTCGACGGGCTCGTCGCTGAGCAACGCCGCCGCCATCATCGGCAACGCCGCATTCTTGTTTCCCGCCGGCCGCACGTGACCGCGCAGCGTGCGTCCCCCATCAACAACGAACAGGCTCATCGGCCGCCAACATAGAGCGGGACCAAGGCGGCCGTCAATCGCCAGCCGACTCGAGCGCCCGACCGTCGAAAGGGCTACAATCTGCTTGACACCATGGCTCGCCCGGGCTATCAGAAAGACGACCCAGTTATCGGCGAGGCGACATGAAACTCCATCATTACCTGCGTCCCGAATTGGTCATGCTCGACTTCGATGCCAACGGGGTCGAGCCCTCGCTTCGGATCATGGTCCGCAACCTGGCGGAGCATGGCGTGATCGGCAGGGAGCAGCCCGTGTTGGACGCGCTTCTCGAGCGCGAAGCGGCACAATCGACGGGTATCGGCGGCGGCGTCGCGATTCCACACGCCGTCTATCCTGATTTGACATCGACGGTGATTGAGCTGGCACTCTCGCGGACGGGTGTGGACTTTCTCTCGCTGGACGAGGCGCCAGTGCACACCATCTTCCTCTTGCTGTCTCCGCCTGCTGCCAGCAGCACGCACATCAAGCTCCTCGCCCGCATCGCTCGACTGATGCGGCAGCCGGACTTTCTCGTCCAGCTCCTAACCGCGACGACGGCGGAAGAAGTGATCGAGAGGATCCGACTGTTCGACGAGGAACACGCCTAGGTCACCGGCCGGCCATGCAATTACTCGTCGCGGTGATCAACGAGCCGGAAGCGCTCGATGACGTCCTGTCGGGGTTCCTCGAGGTCGGGATCACCGGCGCCACGATCATCAACAGCGAGGGCATGGCCCGCGTTCTAACCCACGACATCCCGATCTTCGCCGGCATCCAGACATTGATCACCCGCTCGAGAGCGCAGAACTACACCATTTTCAGCGTCATCGACGATGACGAAAAGGTGGCCGCGGCTTTCGCGGTCATCCAGGACGTCTGCGGGAGTATGGCCGAGCCCGGCACCGGTATCGTGTTCGCACTGCCCGTCACTCGTGCCGAGGGAGTCGCTCCGGAACTGGGTGAAGACACCGAGCTGTGAACCCTATACTCGTCGTACTGCTCCTCCTGCTGATCGGCCTGGTGGGAGCCCAGCTGAGCTTCTCTCGGCGCGAGGTCCCGCTCGGCCCGCGGATATTCGTGGCGATCGGCGGTCCGTTCTTGTTCCTCGGCTTCATCATCGGCCCACACCTGCTGCAGGTGCTCAGCCTCGAGACGGTGTCACAGTTGAAACCGTTGCTGGCGCTCGGGCTCGGCTGGGTCGGAATCCTGTTCGGCCTTCAATTGGACCGAGATCACCTGCGTCAGTTCCCGACCCGCTATCTGGCGCTCGCCTGGCTGCAGGCGCTGATCGCCTTCGCCGTAGTCTTCCTCATCGGCTATCTCATCATCGATGCCTGGTTCACCCTCCACCTGCGAGGCATCACACTGGCGGCCGCCGCCACGGCCTGCGTCTCCACACCGGCGGCCATCGCACTGATCTCGAATACCTACAAGACCCGGGGCCGGATGACGCGCCTCCTCTTCTACGTGGCCAGCCTCGACGCCGCTGTCGGCATCGTGGCGCTGGGCTTCATCCATGCCGCGTACCGCCACGAAACGGTCTGGGCAGGCGCGGCGTTGTCGGTTTTGGAGTGGTTCCTGATATCGGTGCTACTGGGACTGTTCTTCGGAGTGTTGTTCCTTTCGTTGACCCGGGTCCGTCCCCGATCGCAAGAGCTAGTGTTGTTGCTGATCGGCCTGGTTCTCTTCGCCGCCGGAACCGCCTTTTACCTGTCGATCTCCCCTCTGTTCATCTGCTTGATCGCCGGCGTTGTGATCGGCAATCTTTCGCCTATGCGGCGGCGTGTATACGCCGCTTTGGTGCAGTGGGAGAAGCCCATCTACATCATGATGCTCGTTCTGGCCGGCGCTCTGCTGAAGTTCCCGACTTGGTGGATAGCGCCCCTGGTTGCGGTCTATGTGGCAACGCGAATTCTGGCCAAGTGGTTCGGCGGTCTTCTGGCCTGTCACTTGCGCCCGGAGGGGACCCAGCTTCCCGGAAGGTTCGGCCTCGCCTTGACTCCGCAAGGCGGTCTGTCTCTGGCCATGGCCATTTCCTTCCTGGTCATCTACGTTCCAACAGGGGCCGAGTCTCCAGCCGCGCTGGACGTCTTCTTCGCGACGGTGGTGATGGCCGTCGGCATCAGCGACCTACTGGGACCCTTCCTGGTCCGTGACGTGCTGACGCGAGCCGGGGAGCTCGGCAGGAGGGTCGCAGCAACCGCGGACCGCGGGTGACGGCAAGACATAGGAGGGACTGCTCGTGGAAGAATGGCTGTGGCTGTCCATAACGATACGCGTCGTCGGCATCATCGCCGTGATCGTGCTCGGGGTCGGCATGATCGTGTTGGGCCGGGCCATCTTCCGGATCATGCGGACTCTGCACAAACTGGAGGCGGCGATCGACGTCATCGGTCGAGATGCCAGGCCTGTGCTCGACCGCGCACGCGCGATCGGCGAGAACCTGAATTTCATCGCGATGTCGGTCCGTAAGGAAGTCGACCGTGTTGGCGACACCATCGCCTTCGCGAACGAGCGCCTGGAGGATGCCATCGAAGCGGCGGAGGACCGAGTGCAGGAACTGACCGCTCTGATCGATGTCGTCCAGGGCGAGGTCGAGGATACCGTGATTACGGCGACTTCCACGCTACGCGGCATTCGCACTACGGCCAAAATGCTCCGCCGCCAGCGCAACGATCCGAAAGACCAGGACACATAAGGCTAGGAGTCGTCAAGATGGCCACGCGATTGAGACGTATCGCACATGCGTTCGAGAAAGAAGAAGAGCCCGATCACCGTAAGGAATACTTGCTCGCTTTCGCCATTGGCGCGTTGGTCGGGGTCGGCCTCGCCGCAACCTGGATTCCGCAGAAGAACCGCGAACGCATCCGAGCCGGCATCGGCGAAGGTTACCAGCGGATGCGGAGAGCCAGTCGCCGGTTGGCCACGGACTTTCGCGAAGAGCTCGCGGCGAGCCTCGAGGCCGCTCGCGAGGAATTCGGCGACATGAAGCGCCGGCAGGTCAGGCAGCTACGCAAGACACTGGACCGGGAGCGGAAGAGGCTCGGCCGCTGAAGAACACGACACGCTGGCTGAAGCTCGTCGGGCTCGCCGGACTCGCGGTGCTGCTCAGCCCAGAGCCAGCTTGGGCCTGGGGTCCGGGCATGCATATCCTCGTCGGCACCGAATTGCTCGGGGCGCTCGGGTTGCTGCCAACCGCCGTCGCTAGCCTGCTCCGGCGTTATCCCTACGACTTCCTCTACGGCTGCATCGCGGCCGACATCACGTTCGGCAAGAGATACGCGCCCGTTGGACGCAACTGTCACCATTGGCACGTCGGCGAGCAGTTGTACAAGGTCGCCGAAACGGACGCCACGCGGGCCTGCGCTCTCGGCTACCTCACACACCTGGCCGGCGATACGATCGCCCACAACTTCTTCTTACCGCGCAAACTCGTGACCTCGGCCAACACGCAGGCGGTTGGCCACTCGTATTGGGAGCACCGGATGGACGTCCATCTGGGCCAAGCCTATCTGCGCGCCGCCTACCACCTCGTCACAGACTTCGACCAGAGCGATAACGATGCCTTGATGGACCGAGTTCTCGACCGGGCCGTGTTCAGCTTTCAAACCAACCGCCGCATCTTCGAAGGGATGATCCGGTTGGCTGACCACACGACCTGGAAAGCCATGTTCGACCGCGTACTCGACTACTCCCGTTGGGACGTTGATGATCATCAAGTCGCCGCTTGGATCGAATACACGTTTGACTACGCCACCGATTATCTCGTCAAACGGAAGGAGTCAACGGCGGCCTTTCTCGACCCCACCGGCGAGCGCGCACTTGGCCGCGCCAAGATGCTGAACCGACAGGTCGGCCCGCGTAAGACACGCCGACAAGCGAAAGCCGAGCGATTGGCGGAGGAAGAATTCAGAGCTCCTCAGCGGCTGCACTGGTGGGAGAAACGATTGACGGCCGAGGGCATGTGGGTCGACCTCGTAAACTTGAAGGCGAACCTCATCCGGCCGAAAAAGCGGCGGGGAGTACGGCGCGGTAGAAAGCAAGCCACACGACGGAACTAGCGTCCGACCTCATAAGGGCGGACAGGCGTTGCTGTCGGCTATCGATGGTTCAATTCCAGCTGCGAGCCGCCGGAGATTGTCCCTTGACCGGCAGCCCCACCCGGCCTCACCCTATCGAATCTCCGGCACCCAAACGCTCGAGTAGTATTTCACGCAATCGACCCGGATCGGCCTTGCCCTTGGACTTGCGCATCACCTGGCCAATGAAGAACGCCAACAGCTTCTCCTCCCCGGCCCGATAGCGCCTTACCTCTTCCGGATTGGACTCCACGACCTCGGCAACCCACTCCGCCAACTGGCCGCTGTCGCTGACCTTCCGCAGACGCTCCTCATCGATGACCTCGCTGGCGGACTTGCCCGACTCGACCATCTTGCGCAGCACCTGCCTGCCTAATCCATGTGACAGCTCACCCGACAGCACACATTGGATCAGCCCTGCCAAACGCGACGGCTCGAGTCCCAGTTCGGCAGCCGGCCGGCCCAGCTCGTTCGACAGCGCCAGAACTTCGACCATCACCCAGTTCGCCGCCGCCTTCGGGTTGATCCCCTCTCTCGCGACCGCCTCGAAGTAATCAGCCAACGACCGGTTCGCCGTCAGGACCTCCGCGTCATACGGCGGCAGGCCGTGTTCGGCGGCGAACCGGCTCGCTTTGGCCCACGGAAGCTCCGGCAACTGCGTCTCGATCTCAGCGATCACGGCTTCCGGTACGTCGAGCCTCGGCAGGTCCGGCTCGGGGAAATAGCGGTAGTCGTGGACCTCCTCTTTGCCACGCATCGGCCGTGCCTCATCGCGAGTCGGGTCCCAGAGCATGGTCTCGTGCTCAACGGCTCCGCCAGACTCGACGATCGCGATGTGTCGCTCGGCCTCGAACTGCAGCGCCTTCTCGAGCTGGCTGAACGAGTTCATGTTCTTGACCTCCGTCTTCGTCGGCAGCTCGTCGCTGCCCTTGCGCCGCACCGAGACGTTGGCATCTACCCGCAAACTGCCCTCCTCCATATTGCAGTCGCTTACCTCCAGGTACTCGAGCAGTCGCTTGAGCGCGCCCAAGAACGCTCTTGCGGACGATGGAGAGCGAAGGTCCGGCTCGGTCACGATCTCGGCCAGTGGCACGCCCGCGCGATTCAGGTCCACCGCCGTCGCGCCGACGAAACGATCGTGCAGTGACTTGCCGGAATCCTCCTCGACGTGTAGACGGCGAATTCTTACCGGGCCGGCCGCTTCGATCTCCTTGGCCGGGACGGTGAGCCGCCCGCCAGTGGCCAGCGGCCTATCGTACTGGCTGATCTGGTA
>JASFMO010000253.1:0-5464 GCA_050117535.1 Gemmatimonadales bacterium
CGTGTGCGCATGATGAATAATCGTAAACGGAGGTCTATCATGTAACGATCACGTAGCGATCATGTAGACGCTCACGCTATCATGCTACCTATCATGCCCACAGTTTTGCGAGCGGCTGATGTCCCGCGAATTGGCCGTCGGTTGCCTGACAGCGAGCGTCGGAATTCGAGGAGACCCTGTGACTCGACCAACGGATATCGACTATCCGCTATCGAAGCCCAACGCTCCGCCGGTGTACTAGAACCGTACTAGTCCTTCTCGCGCGGCGACTCCAGGCGCCTTCGGGCTTCCCTCTCACCAATCTCGCGACCGCTTCCCTCGAGCTCGGTCAGAAGCCACATCAGCAGTCGGTCGCGGTCACCGCGCGGTAGGCGCCGCAGCCAGTCATCCTCGGCATCCGGCGGCCACTGCAGCCAAACGGCCAAAATCCAGGCGATGAGTGCCGCGAATGCGAAGACTTGTGTGATCGGTCGGGTGGGCACATGGGCGGCGAATAGCCCCTTGACCCCCTCGGCCAACGCCTGGAGATCGAGAATCGGCGTCCGGGGGAGGTTTGTACGGGCCCAAATGAATGGCAACACCGAGTACTTCAACGCGGCGAGGGCAAGGGCGACGGTGCCCAGCGCCAGCATGACGCGCGACCGATGCGCCGAATAGCCGGCGTTCCATGCAAAGATGAGCAGCACGGCCAACACCAGCCACTCGACCAAACCCGGCGGCGGCAGCAGCAGTGACACGAGCTGCGCCGTCGCCGCCGCCGCGTAGATCAGTACGATCCCGCCCCAACGGTCCCGCGGCCACGATAGCGCGGCCGTGTTCAGCAGCACGTAGAGCACGAGCACGGCTGCCAGGCCGTCAACGAGCCCAAAGAAATGATACTCTAGCCTCGTCACCCCCACCCGCAGCCCACCAAAGAAGAAAGCCAGCACGAACAGGCTGCAGACGCCCGCTGTCGCGCCCGGCGACCACGGCCTCGAGCTTCGCGCTCTCATACCGGACACCGCCCCGCCAGAGGACGCTCAAGCTCCTCCTCCAACCGCTCGAGGAAAGCATCGAGCTCCTTGCGCCGCCGTGTGGGAGCCAGTCCCACGAAACAGGCCCCGATATCTTCGGCCACGCGCAGATCGTCTCGGTCCCGGCCCAGTCCGAACAGGCGGCCCTGACCGCGCGCCAAGTAGTCGTCGCCCAGGATCAGCAGCGCATCGGCGAGACCGTCATTCGCTGCGAGCTCTCGGCTCGATTCACCGGCCGACGCAGCGGCCCGCGCGTAGGCGCGAGCCGCTTCCCATTCCAAGACCTCGGCCAGGCTGTCCGCGCGCGCAGCGCGGGCGCGGGTGGCCTGCCGATGCAGGGACTCGCCCGTCCTCAGGCTGGCCCCGTAGGCCTCCCGGTTCACAAGCAGTGTGAGGCGATCCAAGAAATCCCTCGGACTTTGTGGCTGGGTTGCGTAGGCGAACAGGACCAGGAGGGTCAAGAAGCACAGACCCGCGAGCGCAACGCCCGCCCGTAGGCTCGCGGCTTTCATGAGGCGGCTCGAAGTCCGCCACTCGTTGTCCGAGGCCCCGCCTTCACCGTGCATGCCAATCCAGCCCTAGAGTACGACCCAGTCGAATCCGCTGCCTTCTATCTGACCCGCCCCATAATACAAACCCAGCGGCACACGGTCACGTGTGCCGCTGGGCGTCGGGTACGACTCACAAAAAACCCCGGGAGGCTGTGTGCCAGGCCGGCGCCGACTCCCGCCAAGTCAGACGCAACTAAACAAGCTCAGTCACACAAGCCTTCCCCGGGGCATCTTCAAGCCGGGATCGTCCAACCCTAGTGCCGCTGACCTCCCCCCTATGTCCTTGCCTAACTGTCGATAAGCGGACTGACCCACGATCGAACGACCACCGGCGTTAGCTTTCACATCCCGTTACTGCTCTCACACACACTTCCCTCGTTTTCTCTCGGGGCTCTTTCGCCCCGCCGCCGTTCCCTAGGGCAAGGCGTGTGCCTTCCAGGCCCATGCCGCGTAAACCACACTAACACAACCAATTGCAGCCTTTATCCTCTCCGATTCGGGCCGAGTTCGACCTGACCGATTCGGTCAGCCTGACTTGCCGAGCGAGGACATTTTGACCGAAGACCCCTTGTCAGTGCCTCGTCATCGGTATTACTTTCAAGCGCCCCCCTGGATCTCTCCCCCTGGACTGGTTGAATGGTACCTCGAACAGCCGACAGCACCGATTCCGGCACGGCCGATCTGCTCCAAAGCATCGCCAGTACGGTCATCGAGAGCGGGTCAGCTGATATATCCCCCGTCCTGGCCGATATTGGCCGTCACTACGGGGTGCGCACAGCGCTGTGGCTGTACACGAATGGCGTCCCCGAGCTTCTCGGCAGCTTTCCGGCCGAGGCGGCTCCACCCGAGCCGCTGGCTGACGAAGTTGTGGATTGGGCCGAGTCGTTGCAGGCGCCACTGCTCCGCCAACCGGGTCCCGCGACCCTCGGCGAAGGGGCCCGACTTCAGGTCATCTGGCCTCTCGATCTTGGCGAAGCAGCGCGCGCCGTGTGGCTGGCCGAGACCACGAGCGAGGAGTTCCCGGAGCTGGGACCGATGGCCGAGCTCCTCAGGGTGGCGGTGACGCTGAGGCGAGCTCGCGCGCGCCACGTCGAGCTCGAGTCACTGGTCGACGACTTGAAGTCGGCTCAGGAGTTGATGGGTCACATCGTCGACGCGCTTCCCGTGGGCCTCTACGTGGTCGACAAAGACTACAACATCGTGGCGTGGAACCGTAAGCGGGAGACGGGCACACAGGGTGTCGCCCGCGAAGATGCGATCGGCAAGTCCGTCTTCGAGGTGCTGTACCGGCAGCCGAGGGAAAAGCTCGCTTCGGAGCTGGAGGGCGTCTTCAAGTCGGACGGCATTCATGATTTCGAAGTCGAGTCCACGGCATCGGGCGAGCGTCGCTTCTACCGGCTCACCAAGGTCCCCATGCACGTCTCTGGCACCGACGAGGTCACCCACGTGATCACCGTGGGAGAGGACGTGACGGAACAGAAGCGCATTAGCGAGCGCATCGCGCACGCGGAGAAACTGGCGGCGCTGGGTCAGATGGCGGCGGGGGTCATGCACGAGATCAACAACCCGCTGGCTACGATCACGGCCGGTGTCGAAGCGATCCGTGAGTGTGTAGCCGCGTTCTCGGAGGAAGCCGAACTGCTTTCGATGATCGAGAACGAAGTCGATCGCTGCAAGCGGATCGCGCGCGATCTACTGGCGTTCAGCCGGCCACCGCCGAGCGAGAAGGGTCCCGTCGATGTACAGGAAACCGTCGAGGAGACATTGAACCTTCTGCAGCACCATGACCGTTTCAAGAAGATCAAGGTGCATCGCGAGTACGTCTACGATTTGCCGCTCGTCTGGGGAAACTCAGAGCGGCTAATTCAAGTGTTTGTCGCGCTGGCCCTCAATGCGCTGGATGCCATGGAGGGTGAAGGCGAGATGCGAGTGCGTAGTGAATGTCTGCCGGATGAGGGCGAGGTGGCGATCTCCTTCATCGATACCGGTTGCGGCATTCCGCAGTCTGATCTCCCGAAGATCTTCGAGCCGTTCTACACCTCCAAGTTGCCCGGAAAGGGCACGGGCTTGGGGCTATCGATCTGTTACGGCATCATCCGAGAACACGGCGGGCGAATCGAAGTAGACTCGACGATCGGCGCCGGCAGTAATTTCCGTGTCGTGCTCCCTCCTTACATCGAGGAGGACACCGACGAGCACGAGAAAACCACCGCAACCGTATCGGGGTAGGGTAACGTGGCTGAAGCACGAATAAGGGTCCTGCTGGCGGAGGACGAGCGCAATCTCTCGCGCATACTGGAGACCCAACTTCGCAAGCGCGGATTCGAGGTTGCGGCGGTTCCCGACGGTCGCGCGGCGGTGGAATCGCTTCGAGCCGCGGAGTTCGATGTCGCACTCGTGGATCTGGTGATGCCGGAACTAGACGGGATTGGGGTGTTGCGCGAGGCGATGGAGCTCGACGCCCCACCGGAGGTCGTGATCGTCACCGGCAACGGCACGGTCGAGACGGCGATCGCCGCGATGAAGTTGGGGGCCTACGATTATCTCACCAAGCCATGTCGAGTGGCCGAGCTGGACATCGTAGTCCGTCGCGCCTTCGAGAAGCGGCGACTGGCGGTCGAGAACGTTCGCCTGCAGACCCGGCTCTCGCGGCGCGAGGAATTCCCCGAGATCATCACCGCCAGCCCCGCGATGGAGGCCGTGCTCGAGTTGGCTCGCAAGGTGGCGGCTTCCGACATGGCGGTTCTGGTCGTCGGCGAGAGCGGTACCGGCAAGGAATTGGTGGCCCGCGCGATCCATCGACTTTCGCCACGCGTCGACGGACCGCTGACGGACATCAACTGCGCCGCGATCGCCGAGAACCTGCTCGAATCGGAGCTGTTCGGCCACGAACGCGGAGCTTTCACCGGCGCGATGACCCGCAAGCTGGGTCTGTTCGAGCTGGCGGACGGCGGCACCTTGTTCATGGACGAGATCGCCGAGTTGGCGCCGCGCCTCCAGTCGAAGCTGTTGCGGGCTTTGGAAATGCGCGAGTTCTTTCGTGTCGGCGGCACGCAGAAGGTGAGCACCGACATCCGTCTTGTAGCGGCGACGAATCGAGTTCTGGATGAAGAAGTGGCCGAAGGCAACTTCCGGGAGGACCTCTACTATAGGATCAATACTCTGACCATCACCATCCCACCGCTCCGCGATCGCAAGGAGGACATCCCGGTCTTGGCTGGGTACTTCCTGAAGAAGCATGCCACGGCCAGCCCGCCCGAGCTGACCGATGAGGCGGCTGAGGCTCTGTTGAGCTACAGTTGGCCTGGAAACGTGCGCGAGCTTCGCAACGTGATGGAGAGGCTCGCCATCCTCAACGCCGGCGAGCAGATCACACCCGAAGATCTACCGCGTGACCTTATGACGAGTGGGACCGGCGAGGGCGAAGACGAAGGCGCGGCGTTAGTCGGGCAGAGCGTGTCGCTCGAGAATCTCGAGCGGGCACATATCGAAGCTGTCCTGCAGAAGGAGAACTGGCACCAGGGCCGCGCGGCCGAAACGCTGGGCATCTCCGCCAAGACTCTGTACCGGAAGATTCGCACCTACGGACTGCAGCGGGACTAGCCGACCCGATACAGGAGCATCCCCGCCTCGTGAGCGCCGTGCTCAGGCCTGCTCGGCCTCCTCGCTCAACACCGAGACTTCGTTCTCGTTCACCTGAACGAAGCCTCCCGAGACGCGAAAGCGCAGCGAGCCGGTGTCCGTCTCGACGCGCAGAGCGCCCGTACCCAGCAACGCCATGAGCGGTGCATGATCATGGAGGATGCCGATCTCGCCGTCGTGAGCGGGCACGACCACAAACTTGGCCGGGCCCTCGAACAGCTTCCGCTCCGGCGAAATGACGGCGAGGTTAAAGGTACG
>JASFMO010000254.1:0-5425 GCA_050117535.1 Gemmatimonadales bacterium
GCCGAATAGAACGTCACGCACAGCAGCACCACGTAGAGGTACGACTTTCCGAAGCGGAACAGGTCGCCGAACACGACCTTATCCGTCTCGCCGGGCGCGCCGATTTGAAAGCGCGCCTCAGCGCGGTCTTCCATCACCCAGTAGATCACGGCGCCGACCACACAGAACACGCCGAAGGCGACGGAGATCAGCAGCGGCCACTGCCAGTTCTCAAACGCGGGCCTCGCCCAGGTCGGCGAGTTGAGCGCGGCGAACGAACCGAGCCGAGCTATGGTCAGGTTGGCGCCGAACGCGAAGCTCAGTTCTTTGCCCTTGAACCATTTGGCGATGGCCGTCGTCACCGAAACGATCAGCGACTCGGCGCCAAGTCCGAAGATCAAGCGGCCCGAGGCCATCACGACGAAGCTACTGGTCGCCGCCGTCACGATAGCCCCCACAAAGCAGAGGACGCCGAACAGGAACGTCGCCTTCTTGACGCCGATCCGGTCGATGATGACACCGCCGATCAGCACCATGATGATGTTCGGGAAGCTGTAGATGGCGTTCAGCGTCCCGATGTTGGTATCGGTGAACCCGAGCTGTTCCTTCAGCAGATCGGCGATCGGGCTGACCGCATCGTAAACGTAGTAGTTGCCGAACATCGCCAGGCTGATGACGACCAGTACGGCCCAACGATAGAAGACCGGCGGCGCCGGCTTCAGGGCATCGGATGCGCCTCGCGAACTCGCCATTCTGCGTGACCTCCGTCGGACGGATGTTCAGACATCGGGGAGCAAAAGAATCACAGATCTTGGTTCTCGGAATCGGACACAAGATGCGGAGCCCTTCCCTGCCCGGCAATCGCAGGCGGACGGCTCTCCAGTCCTCCTCACCGATCGCCCCATCGCCATCCCGATCCCCATCGTCATCGCCATCGCCAGGCCGTGGAGCCCCAGGCTCAGCGCCCCGTTGCGACCGTCACCCACTCGCCGGCACCTGCAGCTGGTCGAATGTCAGGTTCAGGATCGGGTACTCGGCCCACCCGGGGTAATCGAAGTGCCACCACTCCCACTGATAGACGCTGAACCCCTGCGCCTCCATGGCCTCCCTGAGCAGCTCGCGATACCAACGCTGAAGCGATGTGCCGCCGGGATACTCCGGATAGGACCGCGGGGACATCTCGTCGTAGACGCCCACCATCTCCACCGGCTCGCCCGTGGCGAGCTCGTAGAGCGTGAGATCGACGGCACTGCCGCGATTGTGCCGCGAACCGCTCGCCGGGTCGGCCACGAAGTGCTTCTTGTCCGCCGGGGTCGCATCCCAGAACATCTTGGTCACGTACCAGGGACGATAGGCGTCGTGGATCAGCAGTCCGTAGCCGCGCTCCTGCAAGGCGCGGTGCACCCGCACGAGCGCCTCGGCCGCCGGGCGTTGCAGAAAAGCGCGTGGCTGGTCGTAGAACACGGAGCTCATGAAGTTGTTGGTGCTGGCGTACCGGATATCGAGGTGGATCGTCGAATCGAGGTCGACCAGTTCCACCAGGTCGGGCTGGCGGAAGTCGCCGGATTCAGCGGGCGGCTCCGCGGCCAGCGCTTCGGCGCGCAGTTCCTCGACCGGCCGCAGAGGATCGATCCGGAACGTCCCGCCCGACTCGGGACCGACGGCGCGGCGATCGAAGAGGATTCCCGCCGCTTCGACCTGTGTCGCCCGGCCGTCCGCCTCGCGCGTGAAGGCCAACTGCTCGCCGTGGTAGAGACCCCAGCCTGGGAAGCGGAAGACATCGCGCGAGACTTCCTCCAGCGGGTAAACGAAGAACCACTCGATCAGCGCGTGCAGCCGGCCGTCGCGCTCCAATATGTACAGCGTGTTGTGATCCCAACCGTATTCGCCGATCAGACCCCTCCAGCGGTCGGGCGTCGGCGCCGGCTTCGGCTGCGGCTGCCGGACCAAAGTGTCGCGTCCGATGACGATCGCATCCTCGAGGGGGATGATGCGCGGCCCGTAGTTGAGCACGCCGTCCACCACGAGCGTGTCGCTGAGGAGGCTCAGCTCGACCCGTTCGCCTCCCCACGTGGCTTGCGCGGTCAATCTCCCCGCCGCCTCGTTCAAGTCGAAGCCGTTCGCGCCGTCACCGTACCGGCCCTCAAGCCGCGCCGCGAGCTCGGGTGGAACCGGTTTCATCAGGCGCGCACTGGGCACCGGCATTCCTTCTCGAACCGCGAGCATGGCACCTAGCGCCCCATGGGCGATGCGATCGGTCACGGCGTTCGCGCAATCTCGTGTGGTCACGACCACGACGCCCAGCCGTTCGTCGGGGAGCGCGCCCAGCGTGGTCGCGAACCCGTAGATGGCGCCGCCGTGCCCGATCATGCGGTGGCCGGCGAGCTGCGATATCGCGAAGCCAATCCCGTAGCCCGCCGCCGTCTGTGGCGGCGCGAACTGCGGCGTCCACATCGCTTCCAAGGTCTCGGGCTGCAGGACGCGGCCGTTCTCGGTCGCACCGCCGGCGAACAGCGCGCTGAGAAAGCGGCCGAGGTCGCCGACGGTCGAGTACATGCTGCCGGCCGGCGACATACCGAGCTGGAAAGTCGGCGCCTCGAACCAGCGGCCGTCGTAGGTCCACATGAAGGCCTTGGCCAGATCGGCGACGATGTGGGGCTCGGGTTCGAAGGCGCTGTGCGACATCCCGAGCGGCGACAGCACCGCCCGCTTCAGGTACTCGGCGAACGGCTCGCCCTGCGTCACCTCCAGGACATAGCCGACGGTGGCGATGCCGGCGTTGGAGTACTTGAGCGTCGTCGCAGGCTCGTAAGCCAGCCGTGTCGAGCTCAAGCTGGCGACGGTCTCGGCCAGCGACGGCTCGTCCGGATCGAAGTAGTGGCCGATGGGCGGCTCGCGCACCAGGCCGGCCCGGTGCGACATGAGCTGGCGCAAGGTGATCGCCGGCTGAAAGGGGTTCTCGGGGCGGAAATCGGGCAGGTATGTCGTGACCGGCGCATCGAGATCGAGTTCGCCGCGTTCGACCAACTGCATGATCCCAATGTCGGTGAACAGCTTCGAGACCGATCCAACCCGATACACGGTGTTCGCCGTCGCCGGAACGCTGTCAGCGGGATCGGCGTAGCCGTAGCCCTGCGCCCAAACGATTTCCTGGTCGTCGACCAGCGCGATGGACAAGGCGGGCAGGTTCTTCGCGTCCATCTCGTGCTGGATGAACGCATCGACCGCGGCCACGACCTCCGCGTAATCGGAGCGCGGACCGACCGAACCCGAGTCCGCCGCGCATGCCGCGACCGACAGGACGGCGGCGAGACCGACCATAAGCCTGACACCGTACAAGGTACTCGACCGCATCGTGTGACCCCCTGATCGTGAGTTGGGATGCGCCGTCAAGGCGACGACTCCGGCGGCGCAGGGTTCAAGGCCAGTTCCCTACCTCTGAGAAGTTTCCGGCAAGGTGACAGCAGATAGACGTTCCCTAGCAGTCGCCCGACGACGAAGGCGATGGCCGCCGCGGTGACACCGATCAGGTCGAGCCCCTGGACCAGCGCCAGCAGCACCAGGATGATCGCCACGACCTCGGTGACCGTCGCCGTGGTGATGGGCCGCGTGACCCGACCCTGCATCAAGATCGCCCGCTGAAACGACAATAGGACCGCGAACAAGGGTATCAGCGCCAGGATACGCGTCGGCGCGATGGCGAAAGCGCTCAACTCGGCGCTCAGTCCCGAGATCGTTTCGAACCAGATTCGCGACAGCGGCGTGAAGCCGATCAGGGCCAGACCGAGCGACGCCGCCAAGCCGAGCCCGAGGGCGAAGCGACCGAGTTCGCGGAAGTGCTCGAACCGCTTCCCGATGAGCGCCAAGGCGACCTCCTGGTAGCTCAACCCCATCGAGCGAAAGATGAAGGCCAGCGAGTTCACCACCGGAAGCACGGCCAACGACTCGACGGGAAAGCGCGCCCGACCCATGAAGAACGTGACCATGGGATGGACCGCCAGCGCCAGTACCGACGTCAAAGCGAGCGGATAGTAAAACACGGCGATGCTCTTGTAATCGAGCCGCTCCTCAGCGGGGTCGGACGCTTTCGGCCCGACGGTCGCCAAAAGTCTACGAACGGTACCTCGCGCCATCAGGCGGGTGGCGGTTGCCTCGAGACAGACGCCGATGGACAACGCCGTGGCTCCGACCAGCGATCCATCCAACGAGAAGGCCGCGTAGAGGACCGCCGCCGTTGACGCCATGGTCGTCAGACGGACGACGGTGCCGTAGGCGACAAGGCGAGTTCGACCGTCCCGAATCAACAGTCCCTGAAAGAACCGCCGGTATCCGATGGCGGCCGGCCAGGGGAGCATGACGAAGAGGGCAACGTGCGCCAGACGCTCGACCTCGGCGGGCAGGCCGATGAGGTCGCCGGCGATGAACGCGAAGACCGGCGGCGCGAGGACCGCCAGCATGACGCCAGTGATGATCGCGTTGAGCGCGTAGGTGAAATTGCGGAGCTTGCGAAAACTATGGGCGTCCTCCACGAGCGCCGTGGACGCGCTCATGATCATGATGATCGGGGCCTCGACCAGGATCGCGAAGGCGAAGGCTATCCCGTAGGCCGCGAGATTGAACTTGGGTTCCGGTAGCCGAGCGATGACGGCCGCCAGGAACGGACCTTCCGCGGCCATCATCAGCCAGGTCGCCGCGAGCGGCACCCAGAAGATGAAGATTTTCCTGGTGCTCAGGCGCAGAGTCAGCCTCCCTGTCGGTGTGTGCGGCAGTATAGCGCTGCGCCGATACGCAATCCAGTAGCGTTATCACGGGGCTGCCCTCTTGACGCCGACTTGACCCGTACCGGTCAGCTTGGGGTTGAAACCGACGCTCTCGCCACGGAGCGCGTCAGATGCCGGCGGCGCAGACGCGGCGCCGACCCCAGGAGGCACCGACGATGTTGGGACGACTTGGACCCAGGCTGATGATGTATTTCGCGGCGCGCCTGCTACTGTGGCGCGGACGGCGACGAGGCAGAGGAACGGATGACCGCTGGCCGACGGACCCGGCGCAGCCAGCGACGATCAGGTTCGCGTATGCCATCTAATGACCCGACGCTCGCTGCTGGGTGACGCCCCACGGCCCCCCGGCTCAGAGACCGGCGCCTATGGGGCATCGTCGACGCTCGCGGCCACCTCGGCCGCGACGGGCTCGGGCCGCTCGAACGGGGCATCGAAGTCGAAACCGAACAATTGCGGGTTCTCACCGATCACCGCCGCCGAGACGATGCTGAACACGTAGTCGTACGTTTCGCGCGGGATCCGTTGCCGGTAGCGGGTCAGCAACTGCCAAAAATTGCGTTCGCGTGGGTTCTGCGGCAGCGTGCGAATGAGGCGCAGCACACGGGTCTGCCCCCAATTGTACGAGGCGATCACCAACAGGCCCGACGCCTGAGCATCCGTGTTGT
>JASFMO010000255.1:0-5418 GCA_050117535.1 Gemmatimonadales bacterium
ACGGGGAATCGTTGCGGGTCGCGCAGCCAGCCTTTGGCGCCTTCTACTGTGGGCAGCGCGCCCGGCGACTCGCCGCCTTTCTGTTCGACGCCGTAGCCGACGCTGGAGACGGTTCCCTCGAAGATCCTTCCGGGCGCGATGTCGAGGGTGAATTCGACCCGGTCTCCGGGCGCGATGTTCGAGATGTTGTTCTCCCGCATGTCCGCCTGGATCCACACGTCGCGCGTCGAAACGAACATGGCCAGCGGTTGACCCGCGGCGGCGAACTGGCCGACGTCAAGGTTGAAGCTCTCGATGCCGCCCCGCGATGGAGCCCGAAGCGTGGTGAACCCGAGATTGAGCTGGGCCTGCTCCAAGGCCGCCTCGGCCGCCCGCAGAGTCGGGTTGTTGGGCCCCGTTTCACCCAGCTGTTGTATCGCCCGGTCCAGGTCGGCCTCCGCTGACGACACGCGCTCGACGGCCTGAGCCAGCCCGGTCTCGGCCCGGTCGATGTCCGCCTGCGAGAGCGCGCCCGGGTTCTGCGCCTGCACCGCCTGTACGCGGTCCCAGTTACGCTGGGCGCGGTCGAGTTGTGCCCGGGCGACTCCGAGCCGCCCTTCTGACGAGCGGACCGTCGCCGTCAGGGCGCCAACCTGCTGTTGCGCCGCATCCAGCGACGCCTGGGCGTTTTGTACGGCCAGCTCGTACTGTCGCCGGTCCAGCTGCATCAGCGTGTCCCCCGGCTCGACGATGTCGTGTAACCGGACCCTGATGTCGACGAGATAGCCCGACACCTGGGGGATGATCGGCACGGTCAACCCCTGAACGCGGGCTTGGGCCGTGTACGGGGTCACGCGGTCCGAGACCACATACCAGATGAAGACGACGGCGACGGCGGCGAGGACGTAGAGTGTGATGCGGCGCGCCGGATCCTTCCGCTTCTTCTGTTCGGCCGTCGCGTCGGGATCGAGCGACGGATCCCGTGGCGGGGTCGCTCCCTCGCCGGCGTCCGAGCGCGGTACTTTGCTTGGGCCCTCTTCGGGCATAGTTTCTTCCCTCCCACTCGCAGAGCTGTGTATAGGTCACGCGCCGCTGGGCAAGGCCGAGCGTGGGTCGTCAGACACGAATTACTGGAACAGCCGCTAATCTTGCTGTGAGCGAAACCAAAGGAAAGGCCGCCTTCATGGAAGCGGGGATCGCATCGACGCGGAATAGGATGCGCGGTCCGCTGGACCTGAGGTCTCGGCACACGCCTACAGAAAGGACTGAACCGTGAAAGCTGCCAACCCGTCTTCCGAGGATCAGCTCTTCGTCAGAAGGGCGGTCGAAGCGGCCATCCGGATCGGCGTGCTCGCTCTGCTGGTGCTGTGGTCGCTCCTGATCGTCAAGCCGTTCATCGCGCCGGTGCTGTGGGGCGTGATCCTCGCCGTCGCCGTGTTCCCGGCCTACGGTTTCCTGGTATCGAAGTTGGGTGGACGCCGCAAGCTGACGGCGACCCTGCTGACGATAGTTGCGCTGGCGGCGTTGCTGATCCCGGCGGTGGACTTCTTCGGGGCGGCCTTCGGCGGCATAAGGTCGGTCGGGACGCGGCTCGAAGAAGGAACGCTGAGGGTACCGCCGCCACCGGAGAGCGTTTCGAATTGGCCGCTGATCGGGGAAGACGTGCAGAGCATCTGGAGCGAGGCGTCGGTCAATCTGGACGCAACGCTCGAGCGCTTCCAGCCGCAGGTCAGGGCGTTCGGGCGATGGCTACTGTCGGCGGCCGCCGGGCTGGGAATGACTGTGGTCCAGTTCATCATCTCGATCATCATCGCCGGCGTCTTTCTGGCCACGGCCGGCAGCGGCAAGGACGCGGCGGTGCGTGTCGCGACGCGCTTCGCGGGTCATAAAGGCGCGGAGTTCGCGACCATGGCGGAGAAGACGATCCGCAGCGTGGCCCTCGGCGTCCTGGGCATCGCGACCATTCAGTCGATTCTGGGCGGATTGGGGATGGCGCTGGCCGGCGTGCCGGCCGCGGGTCTCTGGGCGCTGGCGATTCTGATCCTCGCGGTGATTCAGCTTCCACCCCTGTTGGTCATGGGCCCCGCCGCCGTCTACGTGTTCGCCAATGCGAGCACGGTCGTCGCTGTCCTCTTTCTGATCTGGGCGATCGTCGTCAGCGGCAGCGACACTTTCCTCAAGCCGTTGCTCTTGGGGCGCGGCGTTAACGTTCCAATGCTGGTCATACTGCTGGGCGCGATTGGCGGAATGATGATGATGGGAATCATCGGCCTTTTCCTCGGCGCCGTCATTCTGGCGATCGGCTACCAGCTGTTCGTGGCTTGGCTCGAGGACGTCTCGATGGCCGGCGGCGAACCGGCCGTAGCCGAGGGGGGTGACGTGTGAAACGTGGCGAACCAGCCGGCTTTCAGTGGAGCTCAACGGTCGCTATCGCTTTGGAGGGAAGCGGGCACTGTGAATCGAATCGCGTTGCTGCCATGCTTAGGATTGGCCGCAGGCCTACTTTCGCTTCTGCCAGGTGAAGAGCGGCGGGGTGTAGCGTGGCAGGACGAAGGGCACGCGCTGGTGAACCGGGTGGCTGCCGAGCACCTCCCGGAGGATGTGCCCGCCTTCTTCCGCTTGGCGGTGGACCGCTTGGCCTACTTGGGGCCGGAGCCGGATCGCTGGCGTCGCGACTCGGAGTACAGCCTGAAGCAATCCCAGGAGCCGGACCACTTCATCAAGCTCGAGCTCCTCGACGTCGATCTGGACTCGGTTCGAAGCCGCTACGACTATTACCGCATGCTGTACGAGCGCCGTGCCGACCCGGAGGCCCGACGCGGCGTCCATCCCGATAGCCTGCTGCCGGAGAACGTCGGGTTGCTGCCGTACATGGCCATCGAAGGCTACGAGCGGCTCAAGGTCGCGTTCCGCCAATACCGACAACTTCAGCGCTCGGATGCCGATACCCAGCTGGTGGAAGGGAATATCATCCTGTACGCGGGCTGGCTGGGTCACTACGTGGCCGATGCCGCTAACCCCCATCACACCTCCCGGCACTACAACGGCTGGCAGGGCCCGAACCCCGAGGGCTACGCCGGGCCCGGCATCCATGCCCGTTTCGAGGGCGACTTCGTTCGCAGCGCGGGCATCCGGCCGGAGAGCTTCACCGACAGGGTCGGGCCACCGCGGCTTCTGGGGGACCCCTTCGCCGATTTCCTGGTCCTGTTGTACGAGTCGCAAGCGCTTGTCGAGGAAACGTACCGGATCGACAGGGACGGTGGTTTCGCCGAAGTTGGCACCACGGAGGGCCTGGAGTTCACCCTGGACCGGCTGGCCGCCGCCAGTCAGATGCTGCTCGACCTCTGGTACACAGCTTGGTTCAAAAGCGCGGACTGAGGTAGTGCGGCACCGCATAGCCGACAGTAGACGAGTCCCGGCTTGATGCCCGGTGAGAGAGTTGTTTCCGGCGGCTGTATCGCCCGCTGAGCGTCCGCCATCGCGCGTCGGAAACTGATCTCTGAGCTCGGTAGCGGCCCCGATTGCCCAGCTGACGTCAGCCGCCGAAAGTCGGCTAGCGTCGGCGGTCGGCGGCCCCCATACTACTGGCCACCCGTTGGCTGCGCCGAATCAGATCTGGAGACTCCGATGTTGAGGATGGTTTCCCCCGTACTAGCGGTTGCGCTGATCACAGCGTTGCTGGCGCCAGCGGGCGCATCCGCGCAGACCAACGTGCCGCCGGAGAAGGGCGGCACCGTCTACTCGCTGGGGATGCCGCCGGTGTACAAGGGACACGCCGGCGCGATGCTCGGTTGGTACCGGCCCGGTGAGGCGGATGACCTCGCCGCCTACGGTCACTTCGGGATACTCCGCGACCTCGGTAGCCCCGTGGTCGGGATCGCGGCGTTGGGGCTGGAGGGGTACATCGGGTATCGGAGTCAGGCTACGGATGGCGGCGGCCGCGCTTTGTTCTCCATACCCGTGCTCCACTTCACCATCGGTGGCGACTACAACGTGCCGGATGAGGATTTCGACCTGCTGCTGCGGCTAGAACTGCCGTTCAGGCGCGGCGGCATCTTCGGTCGCGGCTCGCAGGTGCGCATCGACTACCTGCCGACGCGCAAGAACACCCTGAGCCTGGGCGTGAGCGTGCCGCTTTGGGGCCGCAACATCGGGGAAACGCGGCCGAAGCATGACAACGTCAAGCTGGCCAAGCCGCCGCTCGTGCGGATCGAGTTCGAGGAACCGATCCCAGCGCTCGACGAGTCGCTCGCCCGGATTCGCGAGGGCGCCCACTGGATTATGCGCCTGGCCACGCCGCTGCTCGATCGGGACGGCGCCGATCCGCGCGAGGCCTACGCTCAGGACGTGGCCGAGCTGCAGGCTCATCTTGCCCTGAGCGGGCCACGGTTCCCGCAAGGACGCAGCTTCAACGAGGAGATCCGCGTCTTCCACGCCGAGCTCGACCGCGCCTTCTCGATCGCCGAAGTCGGCCGGGCGCCGCCGGACGGCGCAAGCAGCGAGTGGGGTCGGGAGGCCAGCGCCGTCGCGCGGCGGATCCTGTTGGACGAGGTGATCTTCCCCTACAACCGTCTGCTGGGTCAACGAAAGACGAAGGACTCGCTGGATCAGTTCGCAGCCGTCGGCCACCAGGCGTTTGCCCGCTGGGTGCTGAACGAGTCGGGCCTGCCTGAGGAGCGCTTTCGCGATACCTACCTCGTCTTTCAGAAGCTGGTGGAGTTCGTCGAAGAGGTTCGTGTCGCTCAACGCGAACGCTGGGGTGATTCCCGCTTCGTCTGGCTGCCCTTGCAGCTGGGTCTGAAGGCCGAGGACCACGACACCGAGGCGGAATTGGACGACATCATCGAGCGTGCCGTCGATTCGCGCTTCTCGTCGGGCAATCACGTCTGGTACGTGATGAACGAGGAGTTCCAGTTCGAGATGGCCCGCACGGTGCACCGGGCTGAGGACTACCACGTACTCTGGATCCACGACTTCCGCGGCAAGAACTCGGAGGGCGAGCCGGACGAGCTGGCCTTCCGGCACGTGGTTGGCTCGTACTTGTCGGCGATGACGCGTCGCGTCCGCGAGTATGACGAGACCGGTAAGCTGCCGCTCTACTTCATCTTCCTCGACCAGCATTACTTCGAGATCAACAAGGGCCGGATGTTCCTCAGGGTGCTGCACGAACCGCTCGACTACGAGCTGAACCTGCCCAAAGGCTATGAGGAATGGGAAGACGAGTTGGCGGCGGCGCAGGACAGCCTCCGGCAGGCGGTGGCGGAATCGCGGCTGCTACAGGTGCAGGCCAGCCAGTACGGCGAGAAGTGGCTGAAGAAGCTGCTCCGCGTGCACATCAACATCACGAACCCGGCCGACCTGTCCTTCAACAGCCTGCACGTGGCCGGTATCATCCCCGTTCCCGACAACATCATGCGGGATCACCGCAAGATCGCCTTC
>JASFMO010000256.1:0-5398 GCA_050117535.1 Gemmatimonadales bacterium
AAGCTGATATAGCGTCCTTCGGTGAATCCGGCGTAGGACATCGTCGTGCGATTGCCGAACAGGATGACGATTCTCTCACCCAGACCGTGCATCCGCTTGCGCGTCTGCCTTTCCATCCCGACACCAAAAGCCAGCAGGACGACGACGGCTACGGTCCCCCAGGTGATCCCCATGATGGTCAGCGCCGTCCGCAGGCGCTGGGTCCTGATGTCGTGAAAGAAGTCGGATAGACTGCCGAGGATACGCACGATCTTGCCCTATCTCGCTGACCGGTCTTCGCTGCCGTATCGCCTAAGCCGCCGAACCCACCGGCGACCGGTCAGCGCCGAATATCACTCGATTTCTCTGGGCGGCGGCTCGACGAGCTTCTCGCCTTCCGCCAGACCCTCAATGACCTCGATGTTGATGGCATCGCTCAGCCCCGTCTTGATGACCCGCTCCTCCTGAGTGCCATCGGTCAGCAGAACGGTCACCTTCGCCGTATCGCCCGCCATCGTGACCAGGCGTTCGGGGATGACCAGCACCCCTGCGCGCCGGTCGATGATCACATCGGCGTTGGCCGAGTAGCCGGCGCGCAACACGACGTCGCCCGTCGCGTCGAGATCGATCTCGATCGGGAAGACCGTCGTGTTGTCTTCGGTGCGCGCTTTGAGCGATATCTTCGACAGGATCCCTGTGACTTCGGCATTCGGCAGCGCGCCGATCTTGATCTCGACCGGCATCCCCTCCCGCAACTTGCCGACATCGATCTCGTCAACGGTGCCGCGGAAGATGAGCGCGCTCATCTCCGCCATGGTCATGATCACCGTTCCCTCTTGATAGGGATTGAGCGGAACGACCGGGTCGCCGATTTCGACGTTCTTCTCGAGAATGAAGCCGTCGATCGGTGACTTGACCACGGCGTCGATGCGCTGGTCGGACATCTGGACCCGGCCCTCCTCGAGCAGGGCCAGCCGTTCTTGCGCCAGCTTCAGGTTGAGCTCGGCTTCGCCGTGGGCGCGCTCGGTGCTCTCGTATTGATCCTGCGAGATCAGTCCCTGATCCCGAAGTCGGCGCTGGCGATCCAGCTCCTTGGTCTGGTTCGTCAGCTCGAGTTGTCTGATCTCGAGTTGACGACGCGTCTCGACCAGCTCGAGGGGTGTCGGCGTCGGCTTGATTTCGAGCAACGGGGCGCCCGAGCGCACGAAATCGCCCACATCGGCGAACTCCCGGCTGACCACGCCGGAGATCTTGGACTTCACGCTGATCTCGACTTCGGGCTCGATCCGGCCGACCGCCAGCGCCTTGTCGACGATGTCGCCGAGCTCGACGTCGACGGATCTGACCTCGTCGCCGTTCGACCCGCCGTTCCTGACCGCCGCGATCGCCGCACCGCTGACGGCGACGACGGCGATCAAACCGAGGGCTACCTTGGTCCGTCGCTTCATGCTACTGCTCCATCTCGGATATCTGACAGATTGCCGCGAATCGGCTTTCCCGTCTGGCTCTCGTACCGTTCGTCGAGCGTAAAGCCGGCTGTCCCGTGTCCCGGCCTGCGCTCGACCATCTACGCAACACTACGAACCGCCCCATAGCAGGTTTCAGCCCGAAACGCAGAATCGAACTCCGGTGTCGCCGGGTTAGGGTGCGCCTTGAGGGTTGGACAGCAAGCGACCACCCAGGGTTGGCAGGGCGGTCGCTCGTCGATCAGAGCAGGCCGCGGACGTAGCCCCCGTCGATCTGGATGGTGGTCCCCGTGATGTAGCCGGCACATCCCGAGGCGAGGAAGGCGACCAGCTCGCCGAGTTCCTTGGGGTCGCCCATGCGCCCCGCCGGTATGTTGGCGACCAGCTGACTCATTACTTCGTCAACGCTCTGGCCCGAGTCCTTGGCGCGCTTCTCGGCCAGCTCGCCGAGCCGGTCGGTGGCCATGTAGCCCGGGCAGACCACGTTGATGGTGATGCCGCTGGCGGCGAACTCCTCGGCCACGGTCTTGGCGTAGCCGACCACGCCGGGACGGGCCGTGTTGGAGAGGACCATCCCGGGAAGCGGCGACTTGACCGACACGGAGGTCAGGCAGATGATCCGGCCCCAGCCGTTACGCCGCATGTAGGGGATCGCGGCCTGCGACATGCGGATCGTGCTCAGCAGGCTGAGCTCCAGCGCCTTGCTCCAAGCTTCGGGCGGAGTCTTCGAGGAGACGGTAGCCGGCGGGCCACCAGCGTTGCAGACCAGAATGTCCAGACGCCCGAAATGCTTCACCGTGGCCTCGACGAAGTCGCCGGGGCCGGACTCGGTGGCCAGGTCGCAGGCGTGGGTGAATACCTCGCGGCCGTAGGCCCGGTTCAGCGCGACGCCGGTGCTTTCGAGGTGTCGCTGGTCACGGGCGCAGATCGCGACGCGCGCGCCCTCGCGGGCCAGGGCCCAAGCCACCGCCTTGCCGAGGCCGGCGCTGGCCCCGCCGACCGCCGCGACCTTGCCGTCGATACCTAAATCCATGCCGCACCTCCGAGGGCTGCGGCGCCTGCCTAAGCGCCGCTCGTCAGGTGACTGTCTTTGCTGGTAGGCGCGAACCTATGAGCGGGTTCGCAACACGCAAGACCATCGTGGATTGCGACCGCTGCTGGGCCCGTCCGGTGTGGGCGCTTACCGCTTGAGCCTACGGCGGATCTCGCGTTCGACCGTCTTCAACGCCTCGATGCGCGCATACAGTTTCGAGTTCGCCGGTACTATGGTCCAGGGAGCGTAGCTGGTGCTCGTGCGCTGCAGCATTTCCTCGACGGCAGCCCTGTACTGGTCCCACTTCTCCCGGTTACGCCAGTCGTCGTCCGTGATCTTCCAGCGCTTGTGTCGTATCTTTTCCCTTCGCTTGAAGCGACGCAGCTGCTCATCGGGATCGATGTGAAGCCAGAACTTGATCAGCACCGATCCGGATTCGACCAGCGACTGCTCGAGTTCGTTGATCTCCCGGAAGGCTCGTTGCCATTCATCGAGTCGAGCCAGACCCTCGACCCGTTCAACCAGGACACGGCCATACCACGACCGATCGAAGATTGTGATTCGGCCGCCGCGCGGAATGCGGTTCCAGAACCGCCACAGGTAGTGGTGAGCCCGTTCCAAGTCGTTGGGCGCCGAGACTGGCACGACGCGGTAGCCGCGGGGATCCAGCGCCTGGACCAGTCTGCGAATGTTGCCGCCTTTGCCGGCGGCATCCCAGCCCTCGTAGAGCAGTATCACGGGTATTTGGCTGGCGATGACCTCCCATTGAAGGTTGCCAATCTTCTTCTGATGCTGGTCGAGAATCCGTTCGTACTTGCGACGGCCGAGGCTGAGAGACAGATCGACGGAATCGAGAATCGGCGAGCCAACGGTAGCGGCGGTTCTATCGGCCTTGGCGGCCGTCGTTCCTCTGGTCTTTTTGCCAGCCACGGTTTTGCAGCGGCGCTCGATGGCGTCGATGACCGTCCGAAAGAGCCTCACGGTAGCAAAGCGACGATCGTGCGCCTCGACGATCGTCCACGGCGCGGCTTCCGTCGATGTCGCGGCCAGCATCTCCTCTGTTGCGGTTAGGTACTTGGCGTACTTTTTGTGACGTCGCCACTCCGCCGCCGTGACTCTCGGGGTCTTCGAAGAGTTCTGATCCAGCTTCTTCAGGCGCTTCGCCTGTTCGCGTTCGCTGATGTGAAGGAAGAACTTCAAGATCACATAGCCGTCATCGACCAGCTGCTTCTCGAACGAACGGATCTGGTCGAGTTCCTGGAGCCAGACACTCCGTTTGACCCGCCTCTCCATTCGATCGTTGAGGGCGTGACGGTACCAACCGCCGGCAAAAACGCCTAGCCGGCCGCGGCTTGGAATACGGGTCCAGGATCTCCAGAGGAACGGCCTCGAGTCCCGCGCTTGGTCAGGTCCGTCCATGGCATGGACGTCGTAACTGCGCGGATCGAGCGACAGCACAAGCTTGTTGATCAGCAAGCCCTTTCCCGAGGCGTCCCAGCCGGCGACGACGATGATGACGGGGACGTCGAGCTGCTTGGCGCGTCGCTGCAACTCGGCGAGTTTGATCTCGAGCCGGGGCAGCTGGTCCTGGTAGTCTTGCTTCTTCAAACGCTGTTTCAGATCGACCATCTCGAGCATCGCGCACGCTCCCGGTTAACCGTGCTAGGGCTTTCCCGAAAGTGAGGCGATGCGAGGCGCCGTGCAACGACTTCCGAACCCTGGGTCGCGCGGGCGAGCTCCGGGTAGCCGAATCGATGTCCGGACCTCAGGTTGGCCGAGCGGCAACGTGACGCTAGTAAGAGGGCGCGCTGTCGCTCGACTGCGGCTCTGTGGTCGGGGCGCCGGACTCGACGGCCGGCTCGCACGCCCAGGCTTCCAGTCGTGGGCGCGCCCCCCCAACGGCGCGTTGAGCCCGCGTACGGCCTAGGTTCCAGGTCCGCCAGTCGGAGTCATTGGCTGGGTCCCAGCGGTCGAGGAGGCGGACCGCGACCCGGCAACGATCGGTCGGATCCAGGTCCGCGAGCTTCGACACCAGCTTGGGGATGGCGTCGCCGCTCAGCGAGGCGGCGTAGGCGGCGTCGAACTCCTCTCCCCGCAGCGCTCGATCGGTGTTCACCCTCGCGATCAGAGCGTCGGGGTTCAGGAGATTGACGGCGCCTATTACGGCGAAGCCGAACAGCGCGGCGCCCGTCGCGAACTGGGCTCGCCGTTCACGGAGGACGGTGGCGCAGAACCAGAGCAACACGATACCGAGCCAGGCCATGAAGGCGGTGGTGTAAACCCGCAGCTCGGTGAGGCCGTAGGCGCCCTGGTAGAGCAGCATGCGCTTGACCGCAGAGGCGACGACGGCGAGTAGCAGTAGCACCAAAGCCCCGGCCAGGAAACGATAGGTACGGCGGTTTCGGCGGTTGGCATCGCCGAGTACCCAATCCGCCCCCAGCAAGAGCGGCAGCACGAGCGCGACCACCGCAACGAGCTCGAAGAACCCGCGTCTCGCGTACTCGGAATAGGTAAGCCCGACGGTCCCCTCTACCAGTGACGCGTCGCCGAAGAGGTAGCGGAGTTGCACCAGCACGAAAACGATGAAGAGCAGGTTGAGCACGGCGAGGGGCACGGCGACCTCGACGATACCGAGGCCGGGACGATCGACCCGCAATTCGGAGAACGCTCGCCGCTTCAGGTTCAGGAACACCAGCAGGAGGCCGGCGACGATCCACGCGAAGAATGCGGTCAGCGCCCCGTGCGACAGGACGTTCGCGATATCGAAGTCGAAGGTCTCGCTCACCAGCCGCTCGAACACGGCGTCTGCCGCCACGAGCAACCCACCAAAGATGAAGAGCAACGGGATCGAGATCAGCAGGCCCAGAGCGGCGGAGCGCGCGTGCGTGAATTTCCGGGACTCGGCGCCAGTGGTCCAGTC
>JASFMO010000257.1:0-5379 GCA_050117535.1 Gemmatimonadales bacterium
CGTGCGAATGGGCAAGAGAAATGCCAGCTCGGGTCCGGCAGCCTCATCTTGTAACTCGTTGTCACAACGGTTCTTACGGGAGCCGCTGGGGGGTGGCCACGGATCTGGGTGTTCGCTCTTGGGATTGGGTGTTTCGCCGTCGGACGATCGGGCTCTTGAGTCTGGCCATCCTGATTTGTCCTCGGCCTCTGGCTCATCTGGGGAACGATCCTCCACCGGAAATGCCCCAGCTCTGGCTCGGGTCTGGCGCGACCTGCCCGATCCTATTACTAGCAACGTATGACCCTGATGCATCTCTTCCGGGCGCCTGGCCTCTCGGAGGCCAGTAGGAGCGCTCTGCTCCAAACGGCGCGGCAGAACGTCTCTCCCGCGATCCGCAGGATTGAGAGCGAGTTCTGTTATAACATAGACCTCGCCGGCAGGCTGACCCCCGAGGAGCTGGGTGTCTTGGAGTGGCTGCTGCGAGAGACGTTCGAGCCGCAAAGCTTCGGACCCGAGCCTTTCCTCGCCGGAGAGGAAGGCGTGCTGCTCGAGGTTGGGCCGCGGATGAACTTCAGCACCGCCTGGTCGACCAACGCGGTCTCGATTTGCCATGCCTGTGGGCTGACGAAGGTTCGCAGGATCGAACGCTCCCGTCGCTACCTGTTGGCCGGTGTTGACGATCTGACCGAGGAGCAGCTTTGGTCATTCCTGTCGCGGGTGCACGACCGGATGACCGAGTGCCCGTACCCCGAGCCGTTGGAGAGCTTCGACCCGGGGATCGAGCCGGAGCGCACGTACGAGGTGCCGCTGCTGGAGGAAGGGCGGGCGGCCCTGGAGCGGATCAACCGCGAGATGGGGCTGGCCTTCGACGAGTGGGACCTCGACTACTACACCGACCTGTTCCTCGACAAGCTGGGTCGCAACCCCACCAACGTCGAGTGCTTCGACATCGCGCAGTCGAACAGCGAGCACTCGCGCCACTGGTTCTTCAAGGGTCGCCTGGTGATCGACGGACAGGAGATAGCGGCGAAGCATCTCATCGCCCTGATCCGCGAGCCGCTCGAGGCGAATCCCAACAACAGCGTCATTGCCTTCAAGGACAACTCGAGCGCGATACGCGGCTATCCCATCACGACGATTCTGCCGTTGCGGCCGGGGACGCCATCGCCGTTCAACGCGTCGGACGTCGACTACCACATCATCTTCACGGCCGAGACGCACAACTTCCCCAGCGGTGTGGCGCCCTTCCCGGGCGCTGAGACGGGCACCGGAGGACGTATCCGCGACGTGCATGCGGCGGGCCGAGGGTCGCTATATGTCGCCGGGACCGCCGCCTACTGCGTCGGCCACCTGCGCATCCCGGACTACGAGTTGCCGTGGGAAGATTCCAGCTTTCGCTACCCGACCAACCTGGCCACGCCGCTCGAGATCGAGATTGAAGCGTCGAACGGCGCCTCGGACTACGGCAACAAGTTCGGCGAGCCGGTGATCCAGGGTTACACGCGCTCGTTCGGGATGCGGCTACCGAACGGCGAACGGCGCGAGTGGATCAAGCCGATCATGTTCAGCGGCGGTATCGGCCAGATCGATGCGCGGCACACGGAGAAGGACAGCCCGGAAACGGACATGCTCGTGGTGAAGATCGGCGGCCCCGCCTATCGCATCGGCATGGGCGGCGGCGCGGCGTCGAGCATGGTGCAGGGCGAGAACGTGGAGGAGCTGGACTTCAACGCCGTGCAGCGCGGCGACGCTGAGATGGAGCAGAAGGTAAACCGCGTCATCCGCGCCTGCGTCGAGTTGGGCGAGCGGAATCCCATCGTCAGCATTCACGATCAGGGCGCCGGTGGTAACTGCAATGTGCTGAAGGAGATCGTCGATCCGGCGGGCGCGCGGATCGAGATTCGCGAGATTCCACTGGGTGACGACACGCTGTCGGTGCTGGAGATTTGGGGCGCCGAGTATCAGGAGAACGATGCACTGCTTCTGCGGCCCGAAAACGCGGACTTGTTCCGCGATCTGTGCCAGCGCGAGAAGGTGCCGTTCGCCTTCGTGGGCCGCGTCACGGGTGACGGCAAGATCGTAGTCCACGACGCGAGGGACGACTCGACGCCGGTCAACATGGATCTCGAGGCCGTCCTCGGCGACATGCCGCAGAAGACGTTCGAGCTTCAGCGGGCGCCCGCGCGGCTGCAGCGATTGACGCTGCCCGAGGGGCTGACGGTGAAGGAGGCGCTCGACCGTGTCCTGCGACTGCTGTCCGTGGGCTCGAAGCGTTTTCTGACGACGAAGGTGGACCGAAGCGTGACGGGGCTGATCGCGCGGCAGCAGTGCGCGGGCCCGCTACAGGTGACGGTCGCCGATGTGGCGGTCATCGCCCAGAGCCATTTCGCGACGACCGGCGCGGCCACGGCGATCGGCGAACAGCCGATCAAGGGTCTGGTGGATACGGGGGCCATGGCCCGGATGAGTGTCGGTGAGGCGCTGACGAACCTCGTGTGGGCGCCGGTCAGCGCGCTCGAGGACGTACGCTGCTCGGCGAACTGGATGTGGGCGGCAAAGCTGCCGGGTGAAGGTGCCGCGCTACACGACGCCGCGGCGGCCATGCGGGACCTGATGCTGCAGTTGGGTATCGCGGTCGACGGTGGCAAGGACAGCATCTCGATGGCGGCGTTGGCCCCCGGCCTCGACGGTCGAGACGAGACGGTGAAGGCTCCGGGCTCGTTGGTCGTCTCGGCCTACGTCACATGTCCCGACATCACCAAGACGGTGACCCCAGATCTCAAGCGGCCGGGTGAGGGTCGGCTGTTGTTCGTCGACCTCGGTCGCGGCGACCGCCGTTTGGGCGGATCGGCCCTGGCCCAGGTCTACGGACAGATCGGCGACGCATCCCCGGATGTGGAAGACGCCGGCCTGCTCAAGCGGGCCTTCGAAGCGATTCAGAGGTTGATCGCGGCGAACCGGATCTCAGCCGGCCACGACCGCAGCGACGGCGGCCTGATCACGGCGATCCTGGAGATGGCGTTCGCTGGAGATTGCGGGATCGATGTCGATCTTCGGGTCGCCGACACGGATGATCCCATCGCATTCCTGTTCTCGGAAGGATTGGGCCTGGTGCTGGAGGTCGCACCGGAGGACGAGGCCTACGCACTCTCGACCTTCGTGAAAGCCAACGTGCCGTGCATGGTCATCGGCGAAACGACGACCGACGGCGCGGTGCAGGTCCGGTTCAACGGCAGGGAAGTCTTGGCAGAGGACGTGCGGAATTTGCGCGACCTCTGGGAGGAAACGAGCTTTCGCCTCGATCGGCTCCAGGCCAACCCGGCCTGCGTGGAGGAGGAGCGGGCGGGACTCAGGCACCGGAGCGGACCGAAGTTCCGGGTTCCTTTTGCACCAAAGCCGACCGCTCCGGCAATCCTCGAAAGCCAGACCAAGATCCCTGTCGCTATCCTGCGTGAAGAAGGTAGCAACGGTGATCGCGAGATGACCTCGGCCTTCTACGCCGCCGGTTTCGAGCCGTGGGACGTGGTGATGTCGGACCTGTTGAGCGGCCGGGTCGACCTGCAGCGCTTCCGCGGCGTCGTCGCCGTCGGCGGATTTAGTTATGCTGACGTTCTCGACTCGGCGAAGGGCTGGGCCGGCGTGATCCGCTTCAACGAGACGCTCTGGCGCCAGTTCCAAGAGTTCTACGAGCGGCCCGACACCTTCAGCCTCGGCGTCTGCAACGGCTGCCAGCTTTTGGCGCTGCTAGGCTGGGTACCCTGGCTGGGGATTCCCGACGAACAACAGCCGCGCTTCATCCAGAATGCCTCGGGACGCTTCGAGTCCCGCTTCGCCGCGGTTCAGATCCAGACCAGTCCGGCGATCATGCTGCGTGGGATGGAAGCGTCGACGTTGGGAATCTGGGTCGCACACGGCGAGGGGCGCGCGTTCTTCCCCGAGGTCGGCATCCTCGATCGCATCGACCAGCAAGGGCTGGCGCCGGTGCGCTTCGTCGACGACGAGGGCCGGGTCACCGAGAGCTATCCGTTCAATCCGAACGGCTCGCCGCGCGGGATCGCCGGCCTCTGCTCGCCGGACGGCCGGCACCTGGTGATGATGCCGCACCCCGAGCGTGCTTTTCTCAAGTGGCAGTGGGGCTGGATGCCGGAGCGTCTGAAGCGGGAGCTGGAAGCCTCGCCCTGGCTGACGATGTTCCAGAACGCCAGAGCTTGGTGTGAAAGCCTGTGATCGCTGGCTAGCGAAAGGCGAATACTACGTAGCGGACTGAAGTCGCAGCGGCCAGCTACTCGTAACGCAACGCCTCCAACGGATCCACGCGTGCCGCGCGCCTGGCGGGGATATAGCAGGCGGGCAGCGCGACCGAAATGATGAAGGCCGCCACCGCAGCGAATGTCGCCGGATCCATCGCGTCCACCCCGTATAGCAGCCCGGAGAACAGCCTGCTGAGGGCCATAGCGCCGGCCAAGCCCAAAGCCACACCGAAGAGCACGAGTGTCATACCCTGTCGGGTCACCAGGCCCAATACGGTCGTCCCGCCCGCACCCAACGCCATCCTGATCCCCATCTCGTGGGTGCGTTGGCTGACCGTGTATGATAGGACGCCGTACGTCCCGACGGCGGCGAGCAGCAGCGCAACGGCGGCAAAGATGGAGAGCAAGAGCAGCCAGGAACGCTGGGAGGCCAGCGAGTCGCTCAATATCTGCTCCATGTTCGCGACTTCGTAGAGGGGTAGACTCTCGTCGAGCCGCCAGACTGCCTGACCCACGTCGCGCACGAGGCTCTGCGGATCAGCGGTAGTCCGGACCACGATACACATAGACGAGGGCGTTTGGATCTGCGGGTTCGGCAGGTACATGGTCGCGTGCGCTTCTTCGCTGAGGCCGAATGCCCTGACGTCGCCTACTACACCAACAATCTCCAAGTCCTCGGCCCGAGTAGGCCCATCCCAGGCGATGCGTTTCCCGACGGCGTCCTCGCCTGAAAAGAGGCGCCGCGCCAGGGTCTCGTTTACGACGGTCACGCGCGGTGCACCGGCGGCGTCGGTATCTCGCACATCGCGCCCGGCCTGGAGCGGTATCCCCAGCGCCCTGAAGTAACCCGGAGTGAGGTGCCGACGTTGGACCGGGTAGTCTTCATCCGGGCGACCGGGAACGGTAATCGTGGTGCCGTGGAACCATGCGAAAGGGATGCCTTCGATCGCGGCGACGGCCTCAACGCCCGGTATCCGCTCGATCTCGTCCACCAACTCGGCGAAGAAGGCGGCACGCTCTTGTTGCGTCTCGTACCTCGGGGCGGGCAGCGATACACGAGCCGTGAGGACATTCTCCGGGCTGAACCCTGCGTCGACTCGAACCAGACGCCAGAAGCTGTTGAGGAGCAGGCCGGCACCGATCACCA